>NZ_RAWN01000125.1:0-29908 GCF_003668895.1 Corallococcus sp. AB045 | reverse complement strand
GGGGGTTGGGCGCGTTCCCTGGCGGAGGGGGCGTGGTAGCGTGGCGCCGTGTTTCACGGTGGTGCTTCGCACCCCTTTGTCATCAGGACACGCCCTCTTCATGACGCGCTCGGCTGACGGTGAGCTGCACATCGATTCGGTCCTCCGGAATACCTACAAAGTCGTCTCCGTGTTGGGTCGGGGCGGCATGGGTTCGGTGTTCCTGGCCCAGCACCTGCGGCTTCCGGGCAAGCAGGTCGCGGTGAAGGTGCTGCGGGTAGGCGAGCACGTGGGGCCGGACCTCCACGTGCGCTTCCGGCGCGAGGCGGAGATCGCCTCGCGGCTGGGGCACCCGAACATCGTGGAGGTGCTGGACTTCGACACGCTGGAGGACGGCAGTCCGTTCCTGGTGCTGGAGTACCTGCGCGGCGAGAGCCTCGCGGACCGGCTGCGGCGCGGGCGGCTGTCGTTGGAGGAGGTGTTCTCCTTCACGCGGCAGATGGGGTCCGCGCTGCAGACAGCGCACCGCGCGGGCGTCGTGCACCGCGACCTGAAGCCCGCGAACATCTTCCTGGTGCCCACGGACTCCGGCGGCGTGGTGGGCGAGCGGGTGAAGCTGCTCGACTTCGGCATCTCCAAGGTCATGTCGTCGGAGACGCTGCAGACGCAGGAGGCGGTGCTCATCGGCACGCCGCAATACATGTCGCCGGAGCAGGCGCAGGGGCAGAACAGCCGCATCGACGCGCGGACGGACCTGTTCGCGCTGGGCGGCATCGTGTTCGAGATGATCTCCGGGATGACGCCCTTCGGTGGCGGGTCGCTCGTGCAGATCATCTACCGCGTGGTGCATGAGCCGCCGGTGTCGCTGGCCACGCTGATGCCGGACCTGCCGCCGAACGTCGCGCGGGCGGTGTCGCGGGCGTTGGAGAAGAACCCGGATCACCGCCATCAGGACGTCGCGTCGTTCATCGCGGAGCTCACGGGCACGCAGCTCCAGTCGCTTCCGGAAACCGCGGAGCAGATCGAGGCCCGCACCTTCGGGCGCGCGAAGCGACCCTCCGGTGTCGCCCTCCCCTCCGTGGCTCCGAGCGACGACGACGGGACGGGCGCCACGATGGCGCCGTCGAACAAGGGGCTTGGGACGGGCCGCTTTGGCGCGGATGCGTTGGCGGCGTCGGATGACATCGGCTTCGACGCGACGATGGCGCCGCGAGCCAGCGGCACGGTCCCGTTCGGGCAGCAGCCGCAGGTGGCGGGCGGCACGATGGGCTTTGGCGCCACGCAGATGCCCGGGAGCGGCATGGGGAGCTCGGGCGTGGCCCTGCCGGCGCCCGGTGTCCTCGCGCAGTCGCCGGCCAGTTACAGCGGACAGCAGGCCGCCCAGGGTTACGGCACGGGTCAGCACGTCGCTCCGGGCAGCATGGGCGGCCAGCAGGCCGCGCCCGGCAGCATGGGCGGTCAGCAGGTCGTCCCGGGAAGCTACGGTGGCCAGCAGATGGTTCCGGGCAGCTTCGCGGGAGCCGTAGGTCCCCAGGGCCAGCCGCTCGCCCCGGTGAGCGTGTCGGGTCAGCCGGGAATGCCAGGGCCGATGACGATGCCCGCCGCGGTCCCGCCAAAGTCACGCGTGCTTCCCATCGCGGGCGCCGCAGCACTGATCCTCGGTGCCGTGGGACTCGGCTGGTGGCTGCGGCCCGGGCCTCCGCCCATGGGCCCGCCGCCCGTCATGCACGCGGGCCAGGATCACGCGCCCCCGCCACGCGCAGGGCCGCCTCCCGAAGGCCCGCCGCCTGTCATGCACGCGGGCCCGAATCACGTGCCTCCGCCGCCCGTGGGCCCGCCACCCCAGCCTCCACCGCCTGTCGTGGCGCAGAACGATCCACCCCCGCCTGCTCCCACGGAGAATCCTCAGCCCAGGCCTAAGGGCCCCGGCAACACGAAGGAGCCGCAGGGACCGGACTTTGATCCGCCCAACGAATCCTCGCGTACGGCCCTCGCGGAAGCACGCGCGGCGATCCTCGCGGACGATCTGACGACGGCGCTCAGCAGGGCCCGTCGGAGCTACAGCGACGGGCACAACCTCGCCGCCAGCCTGCTGATCACCGAGATCTTCTGCAGGAAGAAGGATCTGGGCGGAGCCCGCGCGCAGTGGGAGCAGCTTCCGGCCAAGCTACGGAAGAAGGCCGAAGCAACGTGCTTGCCGTACGATGTCGACTTGAAGCCTTGAGCAGACACCGCCCGTCCGCATGACCACGGACGGGTGAGGGGGAGACACCAACATGAAATGCATCGTCGCCGTGGCCGTGCTGGCCACCGTTCTAGGCACCCTGCCCGCCCGGGCCGCGCCGCCCGCTCCCGTGGAAGCCGGCAAGGTGTTCGTCGGCCCGCAGGGAGAACTGGTCGCCGTCGTTCCCCTCGCGCCCCGTGAGCAGAAGAAGTTCCTCCTGCGCATCCAGGGCACGGGCTCCGTGCTGGACAACCTGGTCCTCCCCTACACCCTGAAGGACTGGAGCAGCCCCAGCACGCTGCGCCACAACTACACGACCCAGTGGCACGGCAAGGACTACTCGCCGCTCATCGTCGTGGGCAAGAACACGGAGCTGCACTTCCCCGGCGGCCCCGGCAACGGTATCGCCGTCCAGTACGACGAGGCGCGCTCCCAGAAGCTCAAGCCGGAGGAGGTCTACGCCCAGCACCAGCAGCAGACCCAGAGCGGTCAGCTCGCGAAGCTGATGGCCTTCGACCGCAAGGCGGAGGAAACCCTCCACGACACCACCTACGCCGAAGCGCTCCAGGAGCTGAACACCACCTGCGGCACCTCCGTGGCGGGCGCCATCGACTGGACCACCGTCACCGAGCCCTTCCTCAAGGCCCAGAAGATCGCCCGCTACTGCGTCTTCCCCCTCACCGCGCTGAAGTCCCTGTGCGAAGTCTCCGAGGAGGCCCGCGGCACCGTGAAGGCCCGCCTGAAGCAGATGGACTGCCGCTTCGGCGCCACGCTGGAGCCCGCGCTGCAAGGCGACCGCTTCGTGTGGACCACCACTCCGGAGGCGAGCCAGCAGGAGAAGGCCGCCACCCGCTACTTCAAGAAGCACCTCTAGGCCCGCGCACCATGCTCTTCCAACGCATCCTTCCCGTGGCCGTGCTCCTCTCCGCCAGTCCCGCCGCCGCCATCGATCCGCCGTGGGGCAAGGCGGAGAACCTGGGCCAGCGCATGCACCTGGAGGCCAGCGCCGTCTGCACCGACGGAAAAGGCCACTACGTTGTCTCCGTGCCGCGCGAGGACACGGACGAGCTGGAGGACCAGCTCTATTACGGCGACGGCAAGTCCCTGGTCGTGGTGCCTCGTGCCCGCTCCCGGAACCTGTCCGCCACCACCTTCCAGGATCCGCGCTTCTTCAACCCCAACGGCACCGCCGACTACGACGGCGTGGATCTGCGCGTGCACTCGCAGCTGAACGTGGACACGAAGGAGCGCACCTGCTCCCTGCGCTGCGGCGAGCGCAAGGTGACGCTGGAGATGCTCCCTGGCGCGCAGGCGCGGGAGCTGCTGCGCAAGGCCACCTACGTGCCCAACCCGCAGAAGTTCGCGCCCCACGCGCTCCTGCGCGACTCGGAGGGCACGTACTACTACGTGGACAAGGGCTTCACGCCCGCGGAGTCCCGCAACTTCCGCGTGTTCATCGGCCCTCGCGGCGACCTGAAGCCCCAGAAGATGACCAACGTGGTCGCGGACTCCGAGGGCGAGATCTTCACGACCAAGAAGGGCCAGCTGCGGCTCGTCATCGACCGCGCGCAGAAGCCCATCTGGATCGAGAAGGCGCGCAAGGAAGTGGAGCTGCGCAACGTCCCCGTGGAGCAGAACCTGCCCCTCATCTACAACGAGCTGGGCGTCTACACGGGCATCCGGCTGGGTACGCCCTGCGACGACCAGTAGCGGGCGGTCCCGCTAGACGCGCACCAGCAACGCCATCTGGTGCGCGCCAATGCCCAGGCCGACCATCACCAGGTACTTCGTGCGCAGCTCGCGGCGGAAGCGGGCCAGCGTCACCGGCATGGACGCGTGCACCATGTTCCCGTACTCCTCGAAGGTGTCCAGGTACTCGCGCGGGCGGATCTCCTGCGCCCAGTGGTCCATCAGCTTGCGCGTGGCCTGGTGGGAGATGAGCGTCACGTCCTCGCGCGCCACGCCGTGCTTCGTGAGCAGCCGCTCCACCAGCCGGGGCGGCCCGTTCATCCCTGAGTTCAGGAACGCCTTCACGCCCGCCGCGGGGGCGATGCCATAGGTTGGGTACGCGAGGCCGGACTCCGGCCGCGAGCCCATCATCATCGCGCCGTATTCGTCGCTGAAGGTGTCCGCGCCCCAGTCCACCAGCGTGAGCCCTTCACCCGCGCCCACCACCACCGCGCCCGCCCCGTCGCCAATGCCAATGGCGTGGCCCTGCGTGTAGTCCACGTTGCGGGTCCACGCGGAGCCCACCGCCACCAGCGCGTGCCGGAGCGTGCCCGCGCGCAGGGCCTCCCAGGCCAGCACCACGCCCATCAGGAAGTTGGCGAAGTCCGCGTTCACCGGCACCACCAGCGCGCCCTGTGACAGGCCCAGCTCCCGGTGCACCGCGTACAGCTCGTTCGGCGCGATGAACTCCGACACCGACACGTAGCCGTACAGCCGCTCCACGTCCGCAGCCGTCAGCCCCGCGTCCTGGAGCGCGGCGGCGCCCGCCTTCGCGGTGAGCGCGGCCAGGGACTCGCCCGGACCCAGCACCCGGCGCTCGCGGTTGCCGTAGAAGAGCGCGTGCTCCCCGCCGCTTCCGGCGGCGCGACGCAGGGGCTCGAACAGCGGGTCGTCGTTGCCGCGAACCTGCTCCGGGACAGCGGCGCCGACTCCCAGGAGCGCGAAGGTCGCGGCGGTCATGGAGGCTACTTCGCGTCCGACGCCACCGCGGCGAAGCGGTCGCCGTACGGCGGAACCTCGCGGTAGTCGATGTGGGCGACGATGACCTGCGGCTGGCCGGTCTCGTCCGCGCGGCGCAGCACTTCCGGCAGCAGCGCGTCCAGCTGACCGGGGCCGTTCACCGTGTAGGCGCGCGCGCCCAGCGACTCGGAGAAGGCCTTCAGGTCCGGGTTGCCCAGGCCGTAGAAGTCATCCTCCAGCGGCTGCGTGCGGTCCTGCACGTGCTCGCCGTGGTTCACCATGCCCAGGAAGTTGTCGTTGAGGACGATGGTCACCGTGCCCACGCGGTAGCGCGACGCGGTGATCATCTCCGTGCCGTTCATCAGGAACGCGCCGTCGCCGACGATGGCCACCGCCGCGCGGTCCGGCCGGCCCACCTTGCCGCCGATGACGGCGCCGCAGGACCAGCCCATCGACGACAGGCCGCACGGGTAGAAGATGCGCGCGGGGGGCGTGATGTGCAGCAGGTGCGACGTCCAACCCGTGCAGTTGCCCATGTCGATGTACAGGTCCATGTCCGGGCTCAGGTGCTTGTCGAGCTCCGCCATCAGGTCCTGCGGCTTCACCGAGTCCCGGTCCTGCGGGGTGCGGATGACCGGCGCGGGCTCCGTCAGCGCCATCACCTGCGCCCAGCGCTCCTGCACGCGAGCGCCGCTGGACGGGCCAATCATCTGCCCCAGCTCCGCCAGGCCCGTCATCACCGAACCCACGTCCGCCACGATGGGCAGCCGCACCGGCAGGAACTGGCCGATGTTGGAGGCGTTCACGTCCACCTGGATGACGTGGTGGATGGCCTGGAAGTAGCGGTGGAAGCTGCGGGAGGCCCACTCACCCAGGCGGCTGCCCAGCACGAGCATCACGTCCACGCCGTCGCGCAGGTACGCCTCGGCGCGCTTGCTGCCGGCCAGGCCCAGCACGCCCAGCGACAGCGCCTCGCGCTCGGAGAACAGCCCCTTGCCGCGCATGCTGGTGGCCACCGGGATGCCGTGCTGGGTGACGAACGCGGTGAACGTCTCGGCGTGCTCCGCCATCGCCTCGCGGGCGCCAGCGCCCAGGAAGATGAGCGGGCGGCGCGCGGTGCGCAGCAGCGTGAAGGCGGCGCGCAGGTCCTCGAAGGGCGCGGTCGCCGGACGCGCGCGGAAGGCGCCGCGCGTGGTGGGAACGGAGGCGCGGTGGATGGGCTGGCGCGCGATGTTGGCCGGCACGCTCAGGTGCGCGGCGCCGCCGGGCAGGCCCTGCGCGGTGCGCAGCGAACGCGCCAACAGCCGCTGGAAGCTCTGCGCGTCCGGAACGATCGTGGAGCTGGCGCACGCCTGGCGGAACATCTCCACCGTGTTCACGCCGTGGGTGCTGCTGCTCTCCTGGATGGCCATCAGGCCCACGCGGTCCGTGGCGATGTTGCCGCTGATGGCCAGCAGGGGCACGCCGTCCAGGTGCGCGGAGGCCACGCCCGTCAGCGCGTTGGTGGCACCCGGGCCCGCCGTCACCATGCACACGCCCAGCTTGCCGGTGGCGCGCGCGTAGCCGTCCGCCATGAACGCCGCGCCACCCTCGTGCGACGCGATGATGAAGCGCATGGAGGCGTGCTTGCGCAGCGCCTGCTGGAACGGGGCGATGTTGCCGCCCGGGACGCCGAACACCGCGTCCACCTCCTCCGCCTCCAGGTGCGCGATCACGCAGTCGGCGACCGAGATGTCCTCCACCGTCTTGAAGCCCCGCGCATTCACGTCCCCGTACATCGGGATCGGATCGCCGTGACGCGCCTCCATCACGTTCGTCTTCCCCGGGGTCGGCGTCTCGTGCCGGAGTGCCTCGACGGGCACCTCGTTCCGCAGGGTGTTCGACGTGACCGCCTGGAGCTCAGCGAGCGAGGAGTTGGACATTGAAGGACGTCTCCAAGGCCCCGGAACCCGTGAGGTTCGACGCAGCTACCGCGTCGACTCGCTGCCACCGAGTCCGGGGGGACCTCGATGCGTGTGACAGTATTGCGGGGATGCTGGAAAACTGCATCCCCTTAATAGCGGAGAAGCGAGCGAGTGTGAAGTAAAAATAGTGGAAAGTTCGCCTGACGCTGGATTCTCACACTCCGACACGAGTACCACGTTTACCCGGGGACGTCTCCATCTTCACGGGGAGGACGTGGCTCGCGCGCGTACGCAGGTGCAGCAGGAGTGGATCCACTCACGTGCCGACTGGAGTAGGCTCGTGGGCGCGCTGCCATCCAGCCGGAGTTGCACGGGAATGGCGCGTGCACCACAAAATCAACGTGGGGGTTTCATGGCTGAGAATCTGAGGACGGAGTACGGCTTCCGGCTCAATGCGCCGGGCTACATCACCCCCGCCGAGGCCAAGGTCTGGTTCGAGGACCTTCGCGCCAAGGTGGCGATCAAGCGTGGGCGGCCCTTCGGACTGATGGTGGACATCCGCGGCCAGAAGGCGAACCCGCCGGAGACCCAGGAGATCATCAAGCAGGCCATGGGCTGGCTCCGGCAGAACGGCATGGTGCGCTCGGCGGTGGTGCTCGACAGCACCGTGGCCCGCCTGATGATGGTGCGCATGGCCAAGCAGAGCGGCGTGTACGAGTGGGAGCGCTACATCGACGCGTCCAAGGACTCCGATTGGGAGCACAAGGCGATCGACTGGATCACGAACGCCATGGAGCCCTCGAAGGAAGAGGACGCGGCGGCCTGACGTCCTTCCCCGGGTGATGGCGGTGGAAGCCTCCTTCCGGTAGAGGCCCACCGCCTCCCCAGCCCGTTCGCGGGCACGGTTCCCCCTCTACCTGCCAGGTCCTGTCCGTGATTCCCGGGTCCCCGCGGACGCCAGGCTGGTTCAGGGCGGTCCTGTTCCTCCTCGCCGGATTCCTGGGGCTGCGCTGCGCCGCTCCGTCACAGTCGCGTGACAACGCGCGTGCGAGCACCTCCCTGTCAGCGGTTTCCTCCCCTGCCCCTACGGCGAAGGTGCTGCGGGTGCGTGTGTACGCGGACGTGGACCACCGTGCGCGGGGGCTCCATTGGGAGCGGGGCGTCGCCGGATGGCTCCAGCGCGCGAGCGAGTCGGTGCGCGGCCCCCTGGGCATCACGTTCGAGCTGGAGTCCGCGCGGGCGTGGGAGCGGCGCGGCTCGGACGGTCCGCTGGAGCCGGTGCTGGACGCGTTGGAGGAAGTGGACGCGGGCGAGGACGTGGACCTCGTCGTGGGCCTGGTGGCGGCGCCGGCGACGTTCAGCGGCGCGCAGCACGAGCTGGGCTTCGCGCGCGTGCTGGGGCGGCACTGCGTACTGCGCGGCCTGGGCGGAGCGCTGCCGGTGGAGGCGCGGCAGCGGCTGGAGGTGGCGGTCCTGCTGCACGAGTGGGCCCATACCCTGGGCGCGCCGCACGTGCGCGACGGACGCGGATGGATGTCGCCGAAGTACGACACGGGCCAGACGGGGTTCGATGCGCGGACACTCGCGCTGCTGGGCGCGGGGCTGAGGCACCTGCCCGGGGCGCGCGTGGAGCTGGAGGCGCAGAAGGCCTGGGCCCGGGAGCTGCGCGTGGCGGTGGAGGCCATGGCGGGCCCGGCCTGGGAAGGGCCCGAGCGGGACTTCCTCCTCGAATGGACGGAGCGGGTGCGCGCCTCCAGCGTCGTGCTGGGGCCGGAGGGCACGCCCCGTTCGCTGACACCGCTGGAGCGGCAGCGGCTGGCGGAGGTCATCGCCCTGGAGAAGGCGGACCAGCCGGAGGTGGCCGCGGACGCCCTGGAGCCGCTGGCCGTGCGGCATCTCCAGAACGAACGCGTGCAGTTGCTGGCGTGCTACCTCGCCGTGCACCTCACTCCGGGACTGGACGCCACGCGTGAGCGCTGCGAGCGGGCCATCACGCGCTTTCCCCGCGAGCCCTCGCTGCGCATGAACGTCGCGCTGCTCCACCTGCACGCGGGCCGCTTCGACGAGGCCCGGGACAGCCTGGTGGCGGCGAGGACGAACCTGGAGGCCCGCCCGGACGTGGAGCCCGGCCAGTGGGCGGACCTGGCGGGCCTCTTCCTCCGCGCCCACTGCGTGACGTGGGCGGAGGAGACCGCGGCCCGGGCACAGGGGCTGGCGGCTTCCGCGGCCGTGCTGGAACAGGCGTCCCGTCTCCGCAGACAGGTGGCGCTGCCGGCCCGGTCCGAGGCGAGCACCGCTGCCGTCGATCCCGCGCGGGAGGGAGCCCTGGTGCGCGCGGTGTCCGATGTCGAGGCGCTGCTGCATGCCGGCTCCTCGGGGCCCGCGCGTGAGCGCATCGCCGCGCTGGCTCGGGCGTATCCGGCGAGCCCCTCCGTCACGCTGCTGCAATGCGAGCTGCACCTGCTCCAGGGGCGCCTGGGCTCCGCGCGCACCGCCTGTGAGCGGGTGCTCGCGTTCCGGGAGGATGCGGTGCAGGCGCACCTGCTGCTCGGCGTGCTGGCGACGAACACCCGTGCGCATGCGCGTGCGCGCAAGCACCTGGAGCGGGTCATCGCCCTGGAGCCTTCGCGCACGGAGGCGTGGCACCTGCTCGCGCGCGAGTACCGGGGCACCCGCCAGCTGAAGACGCTCCAGGTGCGCTACCGCGAGCAGTTCGCGCGCGACCTGCCGTGAGGCCTACGTCGCGACGGACGCGCGCCAGGCATCCTCGAGCAGCGCGAGCAGGATGATGTCGTTGAACCCGCCCCCGTTCCCGTCGGCCTGGTAGCCGCGCATCACGCCTTCCTGCTGGAAGCCCACGCGCGTCAGCGCCTTGTACGACGCGCTGTTGCGAACGTTCACCATGCCCTCGATGCGGTGCAGGTTCAGGTGCTCGAAGCCGAAGCGGATCAGCGCGGGCAGGACGCCCGTCATCACGCCCTGCCCCCACAGGGAGCGCGCCACCATGTAGCCCACCTCCGCGCGGCGGTCCTTCTGGCTCCAGTTGAAGAGGGTCAGGTAGCCCAGGGGCGTCGGCTCCTCTTCCTTCGACAACACCCAACGGATGCCCTTGCCCAGGCGCATCGCCTCCAGGTCGCCGGTCAGCTTCTGGTGCAGCGTCTCCCGCAGCACGGGCACCGTGAAGTTCAGGCTCCGCGCCACCTCCGGATGCGAGTACAGCGCGATGACGCCGTCCATGTCCTCGGGAGTGAAGACGCGCATCCGGAACGGCGTGGGAACGACAGGCAGCGGCAACGTGACGTAGGACATGGACATGCGGTGCAGGCCCCCTGCGGTAGGGACGGGAGCACCCTACCGGGTGGGCGCCATCACCGCCATGGCTTGCGTGCTCACTCTTCCATCAGCAGCCGGCGCCGCTCACGCAGCACGTCGCGGAGCGGATCCCAGTCGCCTCGCGCCCACGGCAGCACCTCGTCCACCATCGCCCGGTGGAGGAAGGCCAGCGCCTCGTCGGACGTGCGCTTCCAGGTGAGGGTGGAGTCTCTCCACCCCTCGTCCATGGTCATGCAGGCTCCGCTCCTCAGCGCCCGGTACGCGGCGAAGGCGCACGTCGCCAGCAGGTGCTCCGGTTCCCTGGGCGTGAGGCAGGTAAAGCCCACGACCCGCTTGTCGGCGTCCGCCACCATCAGCGTCGCGTAATGGAGGCACCACGCCGCGTTGAACAACTCCGACGCCAGGAGCTGGCTGGGGACGAACAAGCCGATCTCCATCGCCTTGCGCTGGTGCGCCTCATCCGGCACGAGGACCCACTCCTCCAGCGCGAGGAGGGCCGACTGGGCGCCGTCGTTCTCCGGCCCATGCCTGTCCCAGACACGCGCTGCGACGCGCGCCACCGCCACGCACAGCCGGACCTCCTCTTCCTGGATCAGCGGCCCCAGCGAATCCACCCAGGCCTGCAGCCGGGCGGAGTCCGGATGCTCCGCGTTCACCGGCAGAGGCCCCGGCCCCGCGAGCGCCAGGGCCAGTCGCGGCGATCCCTGTCCCAGGGTCCGCGCCTCCACGGGCAACGGAGCACTCCGGACGATGGAGTCCGCCACCGACTCGGCGTGCACGCGCATGCGCCAGGAGAAGGGATCCCCATGTCCCCGCTTCACGGCATGCGTCACCACGCGCCGAAGCAGGCCCACCACCGGCCGGGCCTGCGCCCCCATCCCCGCGAGCAGATGGAGCGCGAAGAGCCCCAGCCGCGCCCCGTCCCTGTCATTCGGAAGCAGGCCCACCAGTCCCCGCGCCGTCTTGTCCAGCAGGGGCACCGCACGCGAAGGAGACAGCCAGGACAACACCTGGAGGGCGACGACGCGGCTCTCGTCGTCCAGCACCACCTGCTCCTCCAGCGCCAGAAGGACCTCCTCGGAGGGCGGGGTGCACCGGCCCAGCAGGCGCAGCGCGGAGCGGCGGACGTAGGGACTCTCGTCCGACAGCCTCTTCAGGGCTTCATGCAGCACGTCGTCCGGGACGGGGCCGTCCAGCGTCGCCAGCGCGTCCAGCGCCGTCGCTCGCGCCTGCCACTGCGTCTTGTCCTGGCAGGCCTCCAGCAACAGCCGCACCGCGAGCCGGGTGGGCCGGGGACGCAGGTACACCAGGGCCCGCATCGCCTGCCGCTGGACCCGAGCGCTCCGCCGGGACAGGAGCCCCAACACGGCAGGCACCGCGCACGGGGGCGGTGGGCTCGGCGCCATCAACGCCTCGAGCACGTTCAAGCGGATGTTCGCGTCCGCGGACTCCTTCTCCGCCAGTCGGGGCGTCGCCAGCACCTCCAGCAGCGCGGGCACCGCCCCCAGGCCGATGGCCCGCAGCGCTTCGTGCGCGTCGTACGTATCTCCCCTCCGCAAGCTCCCCTGCGCCACCAGCTCCGCCACCCACTCGCGGGGCGTGCGGTCCGCGTGCCGGAAGCCCGAGCGCACCATCAGCGCGTCCAGCCTGCGCAGCGAAGCGAGGTCGTCTCCGGAGGCCCGCCGCCGGGCTTCCGCCAGTGCGTCACCCATTCCGGCTCCCTACTCCGCGCGCATCGCCTCCACCGGATCCAGCCGCGCCGCGCGCGACGCCGGGTAGATGCCGAAGAGCAGCCCCACGCCGCAGCTCATCCCCAGCGACAGCGCCACGGCCCACGCGGGCACGCTCATGGGGAACAGCAGCACCCACTTGCCCAGGAAGACGAACCCGAAGCCCAGCCCCAGTCCCAGCACCCCGCCCACGAGCGACAGCATCACCGCCTCCGTGGCGAACTGGCCCAGGATGCGGCGGCGGCGCGCGCCCAGCGCCTTGCGGATGCCAATCTCCCGCGTCCGCTCCGTCACCGACATCAGCATGATGTTCAGGATGCCGATGCCGCCCACCACCAGCGACAGCAGGCACACACCCACGCCCGCGAGCGCGATGACCTGGGACAGCTCGTTGAAGGACGCCGTCATGGACTCGTTGGTGTGCACCTCGAAGTCGTTCGCCTCCTGCGGCGTCAGACCCCGGCGGCGGCGCATCAGGTTCACCACTTCATCCTGCGCCTTCTGGAACGACTCCCCGTCGCGCGCCTGGATGTCGATCTCCACCGAGCGGTTCTTGCCGTAGAACTGCTGGAAGGCGCGCATGGGCACGATGGCCTGGTTGTCCTGGCTGGCCATCCCCATGACGCTGCCGCGCTTCTGCAGCACGCCAATCACCTGGAACGGCCGGCCCTGCAGCCGCACCTCGGAGCCCACCGGATTCATGCCCGGGAAGAGCGTGTCCGCCAGGTCCACGCCAATGACCATCACCGGGCGGCCGTCCAGCGTCTCCGTCTCGTTGAAGAAGCGGCCGGTCGACACGACGACGCCGCTCGTCTCCAGGTACGTGGGCTCCGTGCCCAGGACGCTCACCGAAGGCGGCGTCTCCCGGAACGCCGTGGTCAGCTTCTTGCCCCACTCCTGGGCCGTGGGCGTGGCCGCGCCCACGGAGGGACAGGACTCCACGATGGCGCGCACGTCGTCGCCGAGCAGGTCCTTGCGCTTGGCGTACTTCGCCCAGTTGATGCGGCCGAAGCCGGTGGGCCACTTCGTCACCTCGAAGGTGTGCGCGCCCAGGCTGCCCAGGTTCTTGTTCACCTGTTCGCGCAGGCCCTCGATGAGGGCCATCATCGTGATGACGGTGGCCACGCCGATGACGATGCCCACCAGCGTCAGGAGTGAGCGCAGCGGGTTGCCCAGGAAGGTGCCGAGCGCCAGCCGCAGGTTGTCCAGGAAGGCCCTCATCGCCCTATTCGTAGCGGAGCGCTTCCACCGGGTCCAGCCGGGCCGCCCGCGCGGCCGGCCAGATGCCGAACAGCAGGCCCACCAGCGCCGCGAACGCCACCCCGCCCACCACCGTGCCCGGGCGCACGTCCGCCGCCAGCGGCGTCACCAGTGACACGATCTTCGCCGTGCCCAACCCCACCGTCGTCCCCAACAGGCCCCCCACCGCGGACACGCTGGAGGCCTCCATCAGGAACTGGAGCACGATGGTGCGCTGGCGCGCGCCCAGCGCCCGGCGGACCCCAATCTCCCGCGTCCGCTCACGCACCGACACCAGCATGATGTTCATGATGCCGATGCCGCCCACCAACAGCGTGATCAGCCCCACGCCCGTGGCCACCGCGTAGAGCGCGCCGGTGAGCTGCTCGTAGGTCGCCGCGAGCGAGTCCGTCCGGTTGACGTTGAAGTCGTCCGGCTGGCCCGGCGGCGTCGCGCGCACGCGCCGCATGATGCCCACCAGCTGGTCCTCCACCTTCGCCATCTGACCCGCGTCCGCCACGGCGATGGCGATCTGCATGGGCCGCCCCTTGCCGAAGCTGGAGTTGAAGGTCTTGAACGGCATGAACACGGACATGTCCATGTTCTCCGCCACGACCTTCCCCTTGCGCCCCAGCGTGCCCACCACCTGGAAGGGCCGCCCGTCGATGCGAACGGTCTGCCCCAGCGGGCTGATGCTGGGAAAGAGCGAGGCGGCCACGTCCGCGCCCAGCACCGTCACCGCCCGGTTCACCTCTTCGTCCGCGCGGGTGAGGAACCGTCCGGTCACCACCTCGTAGTTGCCAATGGCCAGGTAGTCGCTCCACACGCCGTTGATGCGCACGTTGGAGACCTGGAGCGCGCCGTGCGCCACGTCGGACGTGCGCATCACCGTCGGGGAGATGGCGGTGATGAAGTCCGCCTGGGCGCGCAGCTGCGCCACCTGCTCCAGCGTGAAGTTCTTCCGGTTGCGGTAGAGCCACCAGTTCCCCTTGACCATCCAGGGGTACTTGGAAATGAAGACCGTGTTCGCGCCCAGCGTGGCCAGCTGCTTCTCGAACGACGCGTTGAGCCCCTGGATGATGCCGACAATGGCCAGGAGCGTCGCCACGCCAATACCGATGCCCAAGGTCGTGAGCACCGTGCGCATCCGGTTCGCCCGGAGGGAGAACACCGCGATGCGGGCTCCCTCCAGCACGTCCACTCGGAAGCCCTTCCGGAACGTCACGCGGTGCCCGCCTGGGGCGCCACCGCGTGTCCGCCCATCGCCACCTCCGGCCCTGGCCCGTCCGCGACGATCTCCCCGTCGCTCAGCCGGATGGCCCGGGGGCAGCGCGCGGCCAGCTTGGGCTCGTGCGTGACGAGCACCAGCGTGTGCCCCGCGCGGTGCAGCTGCTCGAAGAGCTTGACGATCTCCTCGCCGGTGGCCGAGTCCAGGTTGCCCGTGGGCTCGTCCGCCAGGAGCATGGACGGCTCCGACACCAGCGCCCGCGCGATGGCCACGCGCTGGCGCTGACCGCCCGACAGCTCATTGGGCCGGTGGTGCATGCGGTGCGTGAGCTGCACCTTGTCCAGCGCCGCCTTCGCCCGCTCGCGCCGCTCCTTCGCGCCCATGCCCCGGTACACCAGCGGCAGCTCCACGTTGGCGAGCGCCGTCTCCCGGGGGAGCAGCTGGAACGTCTGGAAGATGAAGCCGATCTCCACGTTGCGGATGACGGCCAGGTCGTCGTCGTCCATGCGCGACACGTCCTTGCCGTTGAGCATGTAGCGGCCGCTCGTGGGCGTATCCAGGCAGCCCAGCACGTTCATGAGCGTGCTCTTGCCGGAGCCGGACTGGCCGATGATGGCCACCCACTCCCCCCGCTGGATGCCAAAGGACACGCCGCGCAGCGCGCGCACCTCTTCACCGCCCACGAAGAAGGCCCGCGTGAGCCCCTCCACCTGGATGAGGGGGCCCGCGTCCGGTGCAGGGGCCGACGTCACGACTTGCCCTTCGCCGCGGCCTTCTCCGGCTCGCGCACCGCGTCCCCGTTGGACAGCTCCTTGGACAGCGTGCGGTAGGGGCCCTCCACCACGCGGTCCCCGACCTGCAGGCCCTCCAGCACCTCCAGCTCCGTGTCGGAGGCGATGCCGGTGCGCACGCGGCGCACCTGCGCCTTGTTGTCGTTGTCCACCACGAACACGACCTTGGCCAGGGACTCCGTGCGGCGCTTCGCGGTGAGCGACGTGCCCTCCACCGGCGCCTGGTAGTCCGGCAGCGAGCGCTCCGCGCGCACCGTGACGGCCTGGATGGGCACCAGCACCGCGTCGTTGTGCGTCTCCGCGCTGATGCGCGCCTCGGCGCTCATGCCGGGGAGCACGCCCGGCGGGCGCGCGTCCAGGGCGACGGTGATGGGGAAGCTCGTCACCTCGGCCTCCGTGCCGGGGTTCTTGATGGTCGCCTTCTGGGCGATCTCCACCACCGTGCCGGTGAAGGACTGGCCCTCCAGCGCGTCCAGCGTCACCTCCGCGGGCTGGCCGTACTTCAGGTGGACGACCTCGTGCTCACCCACCTCGAACTTCACCTCCATCTGGTTGAGCGCGGCGATGGTCATCACCACGTCCTCGGAGAAGTCGGAGCCGCGCACGCGCTCGCCCACTTCACGCGTCAGCTCAATCACGTTGCCGTCGATGGGGGACAGCAGCGTGGTGCGCGCCAGGTCCGTGGAGGCCTGCTCCAGCACGGCGCTGCTCTGGGCCACGCGCTGCTTGGCGGCCGCGAGGCGCGCCGCGGCGGTGTCCACCACCGCCTGGGACTGCTCCACCTCCGCGGCGGACGCGAGCCCCTTCTCCGCGAGCCCCTTCACGCGGGCCAGCTCCGCGCGCTGGCGCACGGTGTCCACCTCCGACACCTGGACCTCGGAGCGGGCCGCGTCGCGGGACGCGGTGGCCTGCTTCACGGCCGCCTCGTAGTAGCGCTTGTCGATCTGCCCCAGCACCTGCCCCTTGGTGATGGGGTCGCCGTCCTTCACCTTGAGGGCGACCAGGTCGCCGGAGAGGTTGGAGGAGATCTTCACGGTGGTGGCCGCCTGCACCTTGCCCGCGCCGGTGATGGTGCGGGTGATGGTGCCCTTGCGGGCCTTGGCCATCTGGACTTCCTGCGTCGGGGGGGGCCGGTCCCGCAGGCCGCCCACGGTGATGGCCACCGCTCCAAGCAACAGCGCGCCGGCGATTGCCGCCTTCCACCACGTCATTGTGAGTCTCCCGGGTTCAGCGTGCCCATGGCCCGGAACAGGGCATAGCGGGCGATTTCGACATCGATGCGGCTCTGGAGCAACACCAGCTCCGCCTGGGTCAACTTGAGCTGCGCGTCTCGCACGTCCAGCGTGGAGCCGGCGCCCGCGCGGAAGCGCTCCTCCGCCAGTGCCAGGCCCTGCTGGGCGACCGAGAGGTTGTCCGTCGCGAGCTTCGCGGAGGCAATCTGTCCTTCCAACACCTGGTGGGAGCGACGCACCTCCGCCTCCAGCTCCCGCGCCGTCTGCGCGAACGTCAGCTCCGCCTTGCGGATGTTGACCTGGGCGCGCGCGGACTGGGCGTCCGTGTTGAAGCCGTTGAACAGGTCCCACGTCAGCGTGACGGCGCCGTTGAAGACGTTGCCGTAGCCGGGCTCGCTGAAGAACGGGCCCAGGTCCTGGCTGGTGTGCGAGTAGCGCGCGGACAGGCCCACGCGGGGGATGTAGTCGCCCTGGACGATGGCCCGCTGGAGCTCCGCCACGCGCACGCGCTGCTGGAGCGCCTTGAGCAGGGCGCGGTGCTCGCGGGCCTGCTTGATGGCGTCATCCAGGGTGGGCGCCGGCGCGGGCTCCTGCTGGAACAGGCCGGGGTCCACCGCCTGGAGCAGCTCGGTGCCGGGGCGCGCCAGCCACACGGCCAGCTGCACCTGGTCCGCCACCAGCTGGTTCTGGCGCTGCACGACGTTGATGCGGTCGTTGCCCAGGTTGACCTGGGCGGCGATCTCCTCGGACTTGCCCACGCGACCCGCGGTGAAGAGGGCGCGCGCGCGCTCCAGTTGCACCTCGCTGCGCTGCGCGGTGGCGTTGAGCACGCCCAGCGAGGCCTGCGACAGGAAGAGGTTGAAGAAGCGGCGGATGGCCTCCAGCTCGGAGGTGTCCGACTCTTCAATGGACTGGTTGCGCGTGGCGTCCACGTTGACGCCCGCCTGCTCCAGCTGCTTCCAGAGGCCGCGGTTGTAGATGACCTGCGACATGCCCAGGGACGCGAAGTAGCTGTCCGCCGTGTTGGAGGTACTCACCACTTCGCGCGTGACGGTCTCCGTGTCGCTGATGGGGACGGAGAAGACCTGACGGCGGCGGCCCAGGTAGTCCAGGCTGGGGCCCAGGTTGAGCTGCACCTGCGGCAGGAGGCCGGAGCGCGCCACGCGCTGGTCCTCCTGGGCCACGGCGACATCCAGCGCGGCCTGGAGCGCCTGGGTATTCTTCCGGCCCAGCTGGCGCGTCTCCTCCAGCGTGATGGGCGTGGCGGTGAGCAGCGTCGCGACAACGAGGAAGGCGCTCACTGCGCACCTCCCGCCGGCAGGCCAATGAAGAAGACGCCCACGTACATGAGGTACATCACCCCGATGAGCACCAGCGCGCGCCCCAGGCGCATGCCGGTGGCGGTGGAGAAGCCCACTCCCAGCAGGCCCACGCTCCACAGGTTGAAGAAATCCACGCCCTTGAGCACGCGCTGCATCTTCGGCGACAGGCCGTCCAGCAGGGCCAGGCTGGAGGGCACGAGCCGCTCCGCGCGCAGGTCGGTGAGCGAGTGCTGGTAGCCCGCGCACACCGCGTAGATGAGGTGGTACAGCGCGATGGGCAGCAGCGCCACCGCGGCGGCGGTCATCAGCTGCCCGAAGGCCGCGGGCTTGTTGAAGAGCCAGGCCGCGACCCAGAGGATGCACGCGAGCAACAGCACCATCAGGGGCATCACGATGAGGCCCTTGGCGATGCCGCCCACCAGCGCCTTGCGCGACGCCGTTTGAATCTGCTCGGCGATGTCGGACTCGGACATGCTGGACGCGGTCGAGTCCGTGGGCAGGGTGCTCACGATGGAGGCGGTCGCGTCCCAGCGCAGCGCGTAGGTGGTGCCGGAGATGGCGACGCAGAAGGCGAGGATGAGGAGGGGCCACAGCCAACGCCGGGCCTCGACGGCGGCGCGCGTACCCCCAAGAGGGTCCACGAAGACACGCGCCGGTTGAACAAGGGAGGTCATAGGGATGGGGTCTCAGGGCGGATTACGCAGCCCTCCCGGAGTGATTGCCCGGTCCCTTGAATTGAGTCGGGAAACGGGCGGGCAGCCAAACGAAATCCGGCCGCGCCCCAAGGTTTACCCTGCCTTGCATCCATCCTGTAGCGGTCTGTAGCCTAAATTTTGCGGCGGGGCGGCGGACGGTGTATTCCGCTCGGCTGTACGCTTGCCGGAGCATGAATGGTCGACAGCACGGATCTCGCCCAGGTTCTCCATGAGGCGCATGACATCGCCCGCAGCGTCGCCCAGAAGCCCACGTCGGCCCACGTGTTGCTGGCGCTCTTCACGGTGGAGAACCGTGCCCAGCTCCTCCTGAAGGAGAAGGGCGTGGACGAGGACGCGCTGCTCCAGCTCATCACGGAGGCCCCGGCGGAGACGGGCAACGTGGTGCAGGAGCTGACCGCGCGCGCCCGCGAGCTGGCCAGCACCTTCCGGGCGGGCGAGGCGGACTGTCTGCACCTGCTCATCGCCATCATCCGCAAGCGCTGCGCCGCGAGCGACCTGCTGGGGCGGACGGGGCTGGACCTCATCTCCCTGTCCAACACGGCGCTCGCCTATTCCACCAGCGGCGGCCTGCCGCGCCGGCTCCAGCCGGGCTATGGCCAGGCGGTGGCCACGCGCGCGCCGGTGAGCCGTCCGGTGGGCGCGCCGCCGTCTCCCCTTCCCTCCTCCACGTTCGCGCTGAGCGTGCCGCGTCCGGCGCCGGCTCCGGTGATGACGCCCCCGGTGACGACCCCGCCGCCGGCCGCGCGCGCGACGCCCGCGCTGTCGCCGCGAGACCTCATCGACGTGGACGAGGACGACGTGACGCAGGATGCCGTCGCGGAAGCCCCTCCTCCGCCCATGCCGCGCATGGCGCCGCCCGCGCCCGCGGCCCCGGTCGCCCGCCCGACGCCGCCCGCCCCGCCTCCCGCGCCCGCGGTCAAGCCGTCCGCGCCTCCGCCGTCCCAGGCCAAGGGGCAGCCGCTGACGCTGGACGCCAAGGCGTTCCCGATGCTCACGTCGCTGGGCCGCAACCTGAGCCTGGCCGCCCGCGAGGGGAAGCTGGACCCGGTGGTGGGCCGCGCGCGGGAGGTCGAGGAGGTCATCGACATCCTGGGCAAGCGCCGCACCAACAACCCGTGCCTGCTGGGCGAGCCCGGCGTGGGCAAGACGGCGGTGGTGGAGGGCGTGGCGCAGCGCCTGATGGGCCTGCGCGGCACGCTGGCGGAGAAGATCCTCGTCGAGCTGGACATGGCCACGCTGGTGGCGGGCACGCAGCTGCGCGGCTCGTTCTCCGAGAAGCTCAACGCGCTGAAGGAAGAGGTGCGGCGGGCCGAGGGGCGCGTGGTGGTCTTCATCGATGAAATCCACACGCTGGTGGGCGCGGGCTCCACGGGCGAGGGCCCGCAGGACGCGGCCAACGAGCTGAAGACGGCGATGGCTCGCGGTGAGTTCCCCTGCATCGGGGCGACGACGCACGACGAGTACCGCAAGTTCATCGCGGCGGACCCGGCGCTGGAGCGGCGCTTCACGCCGGTGGTGGTGAACGAGCCGTCGGTGCCGGAGACGGTGCAGATCCTCCGGGGCATCATCGGGCGCTACGAGGAACACCACGCGCTGCGCTACCTGCCGGAGGCGCTGGAGGCGGCCGCGTCGCTGGCGAGCCGCTACGTGACGGACCGGTTCATGCCGGACAAGGCCATCAGCGTGGTGGACCTGGCGGGCAGCCGCTGCCACCGCGAGGGCAAGCACCGGGTGGACGCCGCGGACGTGGCGCGCGTGGTGGCGAAGCTGGCGGGCGTGCCGGAAGAGCGGCTCTTGATGAACGACTCCGCGCGGCTGCTCCGGCTGGAGAACGACCTGACGGAGCGCGTGATTGGCCACGGCGACGCGGTGGTGCGGATTGCCCGGGTCATCCGCCGCAACTACGCGGGCTTCGCGTCGCGCCGTCCCATGGGCAGCTTCCTCTTCCTGGGCCCCACGGGCGTGGGCAAGACGGAGATGGCGCGGGCGCTGGCGGAGGTGCTGTTCGGCAACCGGGACTCGCTGGTGCGCCTGGACATGAGCGAGATGTCCGAGTCCCACGGCGTGTCGCGCCTCATCGGTTCGCCCGCGGGCTACGTGGGCTTCGGTGAGGGCGGGCAGCTCACGGAGCCGGTGCGCCGCCGGCCGTCGTCGGTGGTGGTGCTGGACGAGATCGAGAAGGCGCACCGCGAGGTGCAGATGCTGCTGCTCCAGGTGCTGGAGGAGGGGCGGCTGACGGACGGCAAGGGCCGGCACATCGACTTCTCGAACACGGTCATCGTGATGACCACGAACCTGGGCGCGGAGGCGTTCAGCCGCACGGGCCGCGCGGTGGGCTTCGGCGCGGCGGACGCGGCCGAGGGCAAGGCGCTGGACATGGCGTCGGACACGGCGCGCAAGGCGCTGCCGCCGGAGCTGTGGAACCGCATCGATGAGCGGCTGCCGTTCCGCCCGCTGGCGGAGCAGGAGGTGGCGAAGATCGCCACGCTCATCCTGGCGGAGAGCAGCAAGCGGCTCGCGACGGAGCGCGGCATCGTCTACACGGCGGGCACGGACGTGGTGGGGCACCTGCTCAAGTCCGGCGGCTTCGACCCGATGCTGGGCGCGCGGCCGATGCGCCAGGTGGTGCAGCGGCTGGTGGAGGGCCCCCTGGCGGAGCGCATCCTCTCCGGCGAGTTCGGCGCGGGCGACCGCGTGCGCGTGGCCGTGCAGGCCGGCCAGCTCCAGTTCGCCCGGGACGCCGCCTGACGGTGGCGCGGCGAGGCCGGAGCAGCACCGTTCGCTCCGAGCCCGAGAATCCGGCGCGGCGAGGCCGGAGCAGCACCGTTCGCTCCGAGCCCGAGAATCCGGCGCGGCCTCGCACGGCGGGCTCGCGAAGCCGGCCGGCTCGCGATGCTTCGGCGCGTGCCCCGTTGGCTCGCGATGGCTCCGCTGCCCCGAGGGGCCGTCCCGCGCAGGGCGCGAAGAAGCCCGTGACGGTGAAGGCGCACCGAGTCCCGGTGGTCATCGTCGGCGCGGGCCGGCTGGGAGGCGCGCTCGCGTTGGCGCTGAAGGCGAAGCGCTGGCCCGTGCGCGTGTACTCGCGCGACGACGCGGGCCGGGAGCGCACCCAGGCCCTGGGCCTGAAGCCCGCGACCCCAGCGGACCTGAAGAAGGCTCGCGTCTGCGTGCTGTGCGTTCCGGACGCGGCGGTGCCCTCGGTATCCATGGCCCTCTCCCGCGAGCTGCCGCGCACGGTGGCGCTGGTGCACACCGCGGGCGCCCTGCCCCTCTCCGCGCTGGGCACGCAGCGGGGCCGCGCGGTGGGTTCCTTCCATCCACTCTGCGCCGTGTCCTCCGCGAGGGACTCGCTCGCGGGCCACACCGCCGCCATCAGCACGCGCTCCCCTGCCCTGCGCGCCGTGCTCCAGCGCATGGCGGAGGACGTGGGCTTCGCGATGTTCGACGTTCCAGAGGCGCACCGCGCGGCCTACCACGCGGGCGCGGTGCTGAGCGCCGGTGGACTGGTGGCCCTGGCGGACGCGGCGGTGGGCGCGCTGGGCGCGGCGGGCATCGATCCCGATGCGGCCTTGAAGGCCCTGCTGCCGCTGATGCGCTCGGCGCTGCGAGGCATCGAGGCGCGCGGCCTCTCGGGTGGACTCACCGGCCCCATCGTCCGGGGGGACGCGGGCGTCGTCGCGGCGCACCTCTCGGCGCTGCCTCCAGACATCGCACCGCTCTACGCGCAGCTCTCGCGGCGGGCCCTGCGGCTGGCCTCGGAGCGGCTCCGTCCGGAGCCCCGTGCCGCGCTGGAAGCCCTGCTCGCGAGGAAGTGACGGCGCGCGTCCCGGTCGCCCCGGACGCGCGCCCTTCCCACCGGACTAGGTGAGGATGATGCGCGGGCTCTGCAGCGCGCGCCGCACGATGGCCAGCGCCTGCTCGGAGGCGGCCTCGGCCTCCGTGAGGCGGCGCAGGCAGACGTCGCCGCCCACCGACACGGAGCGCTTCAGGTCCGCCAGCAGCGTCAGCGCCGCCTGCATCATCTCCTTGCTCTGCGGGGACTCCGCGGCCGGCTTGCCCGCCGCCTGGGACACGTGCGCCGTGAAGCGCTGCACCGCGTCCATGGTCGCGTTCGGGTCGTACTTCTCCAGCATCGGCTTCAGCCGGTCCGGGTTGATCCGGATGAGGCGCAGCGCGCCGACCTTCTGGAAGGCCGGGTGCACCAGGCCGATCTCCGACATCTCGAACGCGCCCAGCAGGCCCTCGTCCGGCGCGCGGTGCGAGTGCGGCACCACGTCCACGAAGAGCGCCAGCGGATCCGCGCCCTGCTTGAACGCCTCCAGCTCGTCGTCATCCAGCGGCGGGAAGCTCGCGGGCGCGCCGATGAACAGCAGCGGCAGCACCACGTCGTGCCAGAACTCCTCCGGCGCGGAGCCCGTGCCGCCCACCGTCGCCACCAGGTGCGTCAGCAGCTCCGCGAGCCGCGGGGCGCGCTCGGCCTGCTCCGCCAGCGTCTTGCCCTGCTCCATGCGCTGCAGCGACGTGACGATCTGCCCCTCGAACTGCTGGCGGGCCTCCGGCGGCAGCGGCGGCTGGGTGCGGCCCAGCGCGTCACGCACGTCGCGCGCCAGCGCGTCCGTCTTCGCCTCCAGCGCCTGCTTCGCCTTGGCCGGGTCCACCACGATGAACTGGAGGAAGCCGGGGTCGAACAGGCGCTGGTACTCCTGGGGACCCAGCCGCTGGGGCTGACCGCCGCCCAGGGCCTGCGCCGGGTTGGTGCCGAAGCGCGCCTGCCCCAGCGAGCGGCGGATGTCGGCGGCCAGGTCGTCCAGCCGCGTCAACTTGCCCTGCACCAGCGCGTCCATCACCGCCCCGAACGGGGACAGCATGATGATGGCCTCCGGGAAGCCCAGCGAGGCGCCTTCCGGCGAGTCCCGGTTGGGGAACCAGAACGCCTGGTGCTCGGAGATGAGGCGCAGCGCGAAGCCGCCCGCCAGGCCCAGCGCCGCTCCCTGGTGGTTCGGGTTGTTCGGGTCGAACCGGCCGCCCAGCAACTGGATGACCGACGTCTCCACGTCCGCCCACGGAGCCTTCGTCAGGTCGACCGGCGCGCCGCTGGCCTTCTCCAACGCGGCGGAAAGCTGGAGCTGCGCATTGTGGACGTGCTGCGGAACAGGGAGCCCCTGGGGCTCGGCGGGTTCGGTCATGGGAAGGTTCCTGTGAGGAATGCGACGCGTTCCCTTACCGTGAAAAACGCGTTCCTGACTACGAATTGTCATCGGTAGGATGCGTCGCCATGTCAGCTTCTCGCGGGCCTGCCCGCCAGCCCGCCATCCTCGCTTGTCTCCTGTTGCTGACATCGGGGTGTGCTTTCGTCGCACCCCGTTTTCCGCAGAACGTCCAGGCGTCGTTCGCCCGGGACGACATGCACAAGCTGACGACGCGGTCGATGGAGCTGTACTACCCGGCGCATCTGCGCGCGACGGCGCTGCGGATGGCCGCCCGGATGGAAGGCTGCGTGGAGCAGCTGCGCGGCGACGCGTGGAGCAAGGTCGAGCGCAAGCGGGTGCTCGTCTACCTGACGAGCGCGGACTTCAACAACGCGTACGTCCAGTCGGAGTTCGCCAGCACGCCGCAGCAGATGGTGCTGCCGCAGCACATGACGCTGGAGCAGTTCAACCTGCTGGGTCTGGGTGAGACGGACATCGGCGACGTGGCCTGTCACGAGTCCGTCCACTACGTGCAGATGCAGCAGGTGGGCGGGCTGTGGAACGTCCTGAACAAGGTCACGGGCGGCCTCTTCCAGCCCAACATCTTCACCGAGTCCTGGTTCCTGGAGGGCCTGGCCACCTACTACGAGGGCCGGCTGGGCAAGGACACGGGACGTCCCTACAGCCCGGTGTGGCGCGGCTGGTGGGAGGGCGCGGTGGTCGCCAAGAAGGGCGAGCTCAACGCGGGCTACCTCTCCCCTGAGAACCGCGCGCTGGATCCGTTCGGCGGCAACTACCTGAGCGGTATGAACTTCGTGGAGTACCTGGCGAAGACCTATGGCGAGAAGCGCCTGTGGAAGCTGGTGGAGGAACAGGGCAACTCGCTGTTCCCGCCCATCGCGGTGACGCTGCGGTTCAAGCGGGTGTACGGCAAGGACATCGGGTCGCTGTTCAGCGAGTTCGAGCAGAGCCTCCAGAAGAACCTCCAGGTGCGCGAGCGCCCCGCCACGCAGCAGGTGCTCGTGCGGGAGGCGGGCTACTTCTCGCGGCTCGTCGCGAACCCGGCCGACGGCAGCACGGCGCTGGTGAGCGTGGGCCGTGAAGCCATCACCCACCTCACCGTGCGCGAGCGCGACGGCCGCGAGCGCTTCAGCCGCGCGCTGGTGCAGCTGTTGCCGGGGCGCCGGTGGGTGGTGGCCAGCCCGTCGCTGGTCAGCGGCATGACGTTCAGCCGGGACGGCCAGTGGCTGTACCTGGTCAGCGCGGACATCGACGCGGTGGGCAGCTACACGGGGAAGCTGTGGCGGGTGGACGCGCGCACGGGCGACGTGGTGCGGCTGTGGGACGACCTGGTGGGCATGGGCGGCGACGTGACGGCGGACGGCCGGTCCTACGTGTTCGTTGAGGTGAACGGCGATGCGGCCAACCTCGTGCGGTTGGATCTGGAGAGCGGCCAGCGTGAGCGGCTGACGGACTTCAAGGCGCATACGGCGCTGGGCACGCCCGTGACCTCACCGGACGGTGGACGGTACGTGTTCCCCATGAACGGCGCGGAAGGCTGGGACCTGGTGCTGCGCGAGCCGGACGGTTCGCTGCGCTGGCTCACGCGGGATGGGCTGTTCAACTACTCGCCCCGGTGGCTGGACGACGATCACCTCGTCTTCCTGCGCGAGCACGAAGGCCGGCTCCAGGCGCACGTGATGACGGTGTCCACCCGGCGCATCGCCCGCGTCACCGACGCGCCAGTCCTGGTGATGGACGCGGCGCCCGTGGGCGGGGACGCCGTGGCCTTCCTCAACCGCGACGGCATCAACTTCACCGTGGACCGCGCGCCCCTCACGGAGGCCCTGGCCGAGCTGCGCGCGACGCCCGAGCCGCCGTCCACGAGCGTGGCGGCCGCACCGGCACCCGAGACAGCGACCACCCACACCGAGCCCCGGGGCACGGACGCGCAGGACGGCTTCGTCGCCTTCCCAGGCCAGCCCGCGCCCCCGACGGATGCCCCCACGCAGGCCGCTTCCGACGTCCCCGCGACCGCCGTGGCACCGCCGCCCCTGCCGGTGGATCCCGCCCATGACGTGGACGCGCCCGTGACGCCTCCGGCCGTCGTCGGCCACGCGGTGGACGTGCTGACGGACGAGCCCTACTCGCCGCTCGAAGGCTTCTTCATCCCGAACTACCGCGTCCCCTACTTCTACACGGTGCCCAACGACGTCGACGGAAACGACCCGTACTTCGCGGGTGGCATCTCCATCGCGGGCCAGGACCGGTTGGGCTTCAACGCCTACGCGCTCACGCTGACGTACGACATGAAGGAGAAGCAGCCCGGCGTGTCGTTCGCGTACGGTAACGCGCTGCTGTCGCCCTTCTACATCCAGGTCTCCGCGTCACGCCTGCGCGAGAACGAGCGCACGGACCTGCAGGCCACCGCGTTCGCGTCGCGCACGTTCTGGACGACCCCCGTGAGCTTCGGCGTGCTCGCGCTCGACCGCCGCTTCGACGCCACGGATCGCCGGCCGGCCATCACCACGCGCCTCATTGGACCGGAGGTCGCCGCGTCGTACTTCGCCGGAGAGGGCACGTCCTACGGCGGCACGCAGCGCGGCCTGGGCCTGTCCGTGAGCGGCGGCGTCTTCCCGAAGGCCTTCGCGCGTGAGTCCACCGTGGGAGACCTGCGCCTGGGCGTGGACGGCTATCTGGGCGGCCTGCCCTTCACCGGCAAGGACAACCTCCAGCTCTCCGTCGCGGGCCGCTTCCTGCCCGGCGCGCCTGACGGCCTTCTGGAGGTCGGCGGCATCCTCCCGGGCCAGGCCTTCTTCATCAACCGCGACAGCACCACCGACGGCGGCCTGCCGCTCCAGCTCCAGCCGGGCCTTGCCTTCAGCGAGTACCTGCGCGGCTACGAGGACCACACCTTCCGCGCGCGCAACGTGCTGCTCGCCAACGCGCGCTACCGCTACCGCTTCATCATCGACTACGGCTGGGCGTCCACGCTGTGGGTGCTGCCGTCCCTCTTCATCAGCCAGGTTGAGCTGGACGCGTTCGGTTCGCTCGCGCGCACGGACAACCGGGCCAACCACGCGGCGGTGGGCGGCTCCGCCACGCTGCGGCTCTCCGTGGGCCAAGCCTACGCGCTGTCGTTCTTCTACCAGTACGCCCACCGCTTCGATGACGGCTTTGGCGACCTGCACGTCATCGGGATGACCTTCTAGCGAGGCCCGCGCAGGCCATACAGGCCTTCATCGCGCGCCACCTGGAGCACCGCGGAGGGCACCAGCTCCGACGGCTCCAGGCCGCGCGCCAGCTGGTCGCGCACCTGCGTGGAGGACACCTCCGCCAGCGGCGGCCCCACCGTGTCCGGCGCCGGATAGCCCGCGCGGTAGAGCACCAGCACGCGCGCCATCCGCTGGATGCGGTCGAAGTCCTTCCACTGCGGCAGGTCCCTCAGGATGTCGCTGCCGATGATCAACGAGAACCGCGTGTCCGGGTGGCGCTCCACCAGGTACGCCAGCGTGTCCACCGTGCGCCCGCCGCCGCCCAGCTCGCGCTCCACCAGGCTCGTCTGGAGCCAGCCGGACGTCTCGCGGCAGAGCGCCTCGCACATACGCACGCGCGATTCGAAGGGCTCCAGCTGCTTGCCGAACGGATGGTGGAACGTGGGCATCAGCCACACCGCATCCACGCCCTGCGTCGCGTGGACGTAGGAGGCCGCCATCAGGTGGCCCACGTGCGGCGGGTTGAACGAGCCTCCGAGCAGCGCGACCTTCACGGCGGGCCTCTTATTTGACGGTGAGCTTCGTCGAGCGTGAATCGACCTGCAGCACCCGGGGCGGCAGCACCAGGTGTCCATCCAACCGGAACGCGGAGAAGCTCAGGTTGCGCTCCGCCTTCTCCAACAGGCCGCACGTCTGCTCCGCGGCCCCCACCAGCCGGCCCGGCGTCACGAAGTAGCGCGGGCCAATCTGCACCACCGCCGGCTCGGACTCCTTGCCGTGGATGAACACCTGCGCGTTGAGCAGGTCGTCCCGCACCAGGTCGTTCTTGTCGTGCACCACGCAGCAGAGCGTGTCCCCCACCAGGTCCATGGCCTTGTTGGCCACCGCGGGGTCCCGGTACGCCAGCGAGTCGCGATCCGGCACGCGCACGAAGCGCTCCATCACCAGCCGCCGGTCGTCCTCGGAGGCCAGGTCCGCGGGGGCCTCGCGGGACGCGGGCGTGCGCCCGAGTCCGTCCTGGGGCGCCACCAGCCACTGCGTCACGTCCGCCAGGAAGTCCGCGTCCGAGTACTCGCGCCCGCCCCGGCTCTTCTTGCGGCGCCACAGCACCCACTCATCCAGGTCCGTGTAGCGCGCGCCGCAGAAGAGGAAGCGCCGGGCGCCCTTCGCGCGCAGCAGCTCGTAGGCCGCGTCGAAGGCGTCCAGGTCGCCATGCGTATCGGAGAAGACACCAATCACGTGGAGGTCACCGCGAGGAAGCGTACAGCAGGGCGGGCTCGCGGCGCTTGCGGAAGGCCTCCGCCTGCGCCTCGAAGCCCTCCAGCATCCGGTCCAGGGACCACCCCTCCTCGATGCCGCGGCGCACCTGGTCGGTGCCGCACAGCAGGTCGAACGCGGGCACGTCCTCCACGAACTCGTACGCGTCCGCCCGCCAGGCGAAGTGCCCCGGCCCGATGTCGTGCAGCGCCTGGGTGATGGCGATGCCCGTGCGCAGCGGCTGGAACGACTTGCGGTCCGTGACGTGGATGAAGGCCCCGCTGCACGACTGGCCCGTGTACTTGTCGAACGTGGGGGTGAAGCCCACCGGACGGAAGGCCACGCCCGGCAGCCGCTCCTTGTCCAGCCGGGCCATCAGCTGATCCGTGTCCACCCACGGCGCGCCGAACTGCTCGAAGGGCCGGCAGGTGCCGCGGCCTTCGGACACGTTGGTGCCCTCGAGCTGGCACATGCCCGGGTACACCAGCGCCGTGTCCGCGGTGGGCATGTTGGGCGACGGCGGCAGGAACGGCAGGCCCGTGTCGCTCCAGTGCATGTCGCGCGTCCAGCCCTCGCACGGCACCACCGTGAGCTCGCAGCCGAAGCCCTCCTGCGCGTTGAACAGCCGCGCCAGCTCCCCCGCCGTCATGCCGTGGCGGTTGGGCAGCGCGTACAGCCCCACGAAGGAGCGGAACTTCTCCCCCACGAGGTTGCCCTCCAGCGTCACCCCATCCAGCGGGTTGGGCCGGTCCAGCACGTAGAACGGCACGCGGGCCTGGACCGCGGCCTTCATCGCCAGGGCCATGGTGTAGACGTAGGTGTAGTAGCGGCTGCCCACGTCCTGGATGTCGAACACCAGCGCGTCCAGCCCCTTCAGCCACTCCTGGCGCGGGGAGAGCGACTCGAAGGTGGAGCCGTAGAGGCTGTGCACCGGGACGCCCGTCTTGCGGTCGCGCGCCTCGTCCACGGCCACCATGTACTGGGCTTCACCCCGGATGCCGTGCTCCGGCCCGAAGAGCGCCGCCAGCGTCACGCCATCCGTCCCGGCCAGCAGATCCGCCAGGTGGCGGAAGCGCGAGTCCACGCTCGTGGGATTGACGATGGCGCCCACGCGCTTGCCCTTGAGCGCGGAGAACCCCTGCGCCGCCCATACATCCAGTCCCGTCTTCACCTTCGTCACGTTCGGTCGCCTCGTCCCGCGGCCTCGCGCGGGCGCAGGAAGGGTCAGTTCGCGGGGAGACGCTTGAGCGCGTCCGCCGCCGCCTGCTTCGAGTCACAGGTGCCCAGGCCGAGGAAGCCCCCGGCGGTCCCTTCGTTCGGGCCTCCGTCGTCGGCCAGGGATTCCAGCGCTCCGCGCGCGTCTTCCAGGCGCAGGCCGCCCACGGCCGTCGCCGCGCTGGAGCGCACGCCGCACTGCTCATGCTTCAGCAGGGAGATGAGCCGGGACGACGCACGGCCGTTGCCGTCCTTGCGCACCGCCGCCGCGTAGTGGACCACCGCGGCGCCCATGTTGCCCTGTGCCTCCTCCAGCCGCCCGCTGAGGTAGGCGCGCTGGTCCGCCTCCTCCAGCTTGATGAGCCGCTTCGCCTCGTTCACGCGCTGGGTCTTCTCCGTGCCGGTGGCGCCCTCCACGTCGCGGATGGCCCGCATCGTGGGGCCGCCTCCGTTGACGAGCAGCCCGCCGCCCAACAGCACCACCACCAGCCCCGCGCACGCGCCCCACCCGGCCACGGTGGACGACACCTTCGAGGTGATGGAGGACGGCAGCTTCGCGTACGCGCGCGCCCAGAGCGCATCCGTCGCGGTGCGCGCCTGTTTGCCCAGCACCGTGGCCGGGTGGGGCGCGTGCGCGGGGCTGGTG
>NZ_RAWN01000124.1:0-30052 GCF_003668895.1 Corallococcus sp. AB045 | reverse complement strand
CGGAGGGGTCACACCCGTTCCCATCCCGAACACGGAAGTTAAGCCCTCCAGAGCCGATGGTACTCCGCGGGAAACCGCGTGGGAGAGTAGGTCGCTGCCGGATTCTTTTTGAAAGCCCCTGACGCCGCAAGGCGCCAGGGGCTTTGTCTTTGCGGGCTTGTGTCACGGGCCGCCGCACCTGGCTTGAGCGCTGATACTTGCTCGCCGGGGGCTCCTGCTGCCTCCGCTCCTGGAGCGATTTCGCCCGGCGTGCGCGGAGTCCTGCGCTCGCGGTAGGCCATGCCGGGGCGACGCGGGAAGGCGGGTGGGTCAGTTTTGGGGTGAGAAGACGCCAAGCTCTCGGATTCGTTGGGGAATCGCGTCGTCGTGGATGTTTGACCGCCGTTCCCACTGGATCTAGAGTCACTGCTCCCCCCGGTTTGCGCACCGCCTGCCGCGGTCCGTACTCGCCGGCGCCGGGCAGCCCCGCGAGATGAAGAAGCCGACCTTCTTTGGGAAGTACCTGCTCCTCGAGCGCGTCAACGTCGGCGGTATGGCCGAGGTCTTCATCGCGAAGGCTTTTGGCGTCGAAGGCTTCGAGCGCATCCTGGCCATCAAGAAGATCCTTCCGACGATGGCGGAGGATGACGAGTTCATCACGATGTTCATCGACGAGGCGCGGATCAGCGTTCAGCTGAACCACGCCAACATCGTGCACATCCACGAGCTCGGGAAGCACGAGGACACGTACTTCATCGCCATGGAGTACGTGGCGGGCCGTGACGTCCGCACGCTCCTGGAACGCTATCGTCGCCGCAAGGAGATCATGCCCACCGCACAGGCGGTGTTCATCGTCTCCAAGATGTGTGAGGGCCTGGACTACGCGCACCGCAAGAAGGACGCGCGCGGCCAGGACCTGCACATCATCCACCGCGACGTGTCTCCGCAGAACATCCTCGTCTCGTACGAAGGCGAGGTGAAGATCATCGACTTTGGCATCGCCAAGGCCGCCAACCGTTCGCAGAAGACGCAGGCCGGCATCCTCAAGGGGAAGTTCGGCTACATGAGCCCGGAGCAGGTCCGGGGCATGCCCATCGACCGGCGCAGCGACATCTTCGCGGTCGGCGTGCTGCTCTACGAAATGCTCACGGGCGAGAAGCTCTTCGTGGGCGAGTCCGACTTCTCCACGCTGGAGAAGGTGCGCAACGCGGACATCCCGTTGCCGCGCGAGTTCAACCCGAACATCTCCGCGGGTCTGGAGAAGGTCGTCCTCAAGGCGCTCGCGCGCGAGCCCGAGGACCGCTACCAGTGGGCTTCGGACCTCCAGGAGGACCTGATGCGCTTCCTCCTCGCGGGGGACGCCATCTACTCGTCGAAGCACCTGTCCGGTTTCATGAAGGAGGCCTTCGCCGAGGACATGCTCCGCGAGGCGGAGAAGATGGAGCGCTACGCCTCCGTCGAGCGCCCGGATCAGATCGAGCACTCGGGTGTGACGCTGCCTCCTCCGGTGGCAGCGCCCCCCCGTGCGACCGCGCAAAAGAGGTCGCCGGCGCCGTCGGCCACCGGTTCTCCCGTGGGCCGCGCCTCCACTGCGCCCGCACAGCCCGCGCCTGGCTACATCCCTCCGCCCAGCGCTGAAGAGCTGGCGGAGATGGACGGCGCCGCGGACAAGACGCAGATCGTCGACTCCACGCACACGTTCCGCGCCCCGGAGACGCGGATCGCGGACAGCAGCGTCGTCGTGGACGACAGCATCACCGGCCGCTCGGAGAATCCCATCGACCGGGCCGGGCACCACACGAGCGCCTCTCCCTACGCTCAGGACGAAGGAAGAGGCGGCAAGGGCAAGAGCGGCCCCAAGTCCCAGGTCATCATCGGGGACGAGGGCGGAGAGGCCTACGCGGGCGCGACCATGATTGGTCCGGCTCCGACGGCGCCGCCTTCGCGCTCCCGCGGTGGCTCGGCGGCCCCGGTGCTGGATCCCGAGGAAGAGGAGACCACGGGCAACATCACCCTCCCGGTGGGCTCCCGCCACAATGGCCTGCGTGCCCAGGCGGCCGAGGAGGACCCGGAAGGCGCCTACGACGACCAGGGCGACGAGTACGAGGGCGACGGTCAGGACGACTACGGCGACGAAGGGCAGGACGGCGAAGAGCCGCCCTACGACGACGAGGCCGACGGTCCGGCGACCATCCCCCAGAAGGCTTCCAAGATGGCGAAGCCGGTCCCGGCCGCCAAGGTCGAGAAGGCCAAGGCGCCCGCTGGACCGAAGAAGCCTCTGCCCAAGCCCGCCATCATCGGCATGGCCGCGGGCGCGGCCCTGCTCCTCCTGGTCGCGGTGATCTTCGTGGTCCGTGGTTCGTCCACGGGCTCCGTGAACTTCGTCGCGCCGGTGGGCGCCACCGTCCTCGTGGACGGTGAGCCCGTGAACGCCAACCAGGTCATCGAGCTGTCCGCGGGCATCCACAGCGTGACCGCCTCGGCGCCGGGCTATCAGCCCGTGACGCAGCAGATCGAGGTCACCGCGGGGCAGGCGGCGGCCCCCATCCTCCTCAGCCTGAGGTCGGATGCGCCGACTCCGAAGCCTCAGGAACCCAAGCCCCCGGAGCCTCCGCCCACGGCGCCGCCGGTGGTGGTGGACAACACGCCTCCGCCCACGACGCCGGAGACGCCCCCGGAGAAGCCCGTCGAGCCTCCCGCTCCGACGACGTTCACCGCCCTGTTCGAAGGACAGGAGGGCGCGGAGATCTCCGTCGACGGCAAGTCCCTGGGCACGCTGCCCGGCGCGAAGCTCGGCGACCTGGAGATGGGCAAGAAGTACACGTTCACGGCGAAGCGCTCGGGCTTCAAGCCGTTCTCTGGCGACTTCACGTCCAGCGGGAACACCGAGGTTCGTGTCGCCGTGGACATGGTGGAGGAAGCACCGCCGCCCGAGCCGAAGCCGAAGCCCACGCCTCCAGAGCCGAAGCCCAAGCCCCCGCCCGTGGCCGTGGCGCCGACCCCGAAGCCTCCTCCGGAGCCCAAGCCGAAGCCCGCTGCTGCCGCGATGGGCAAGTTCGCCTGCAGTACGTCGCCGGCGGGCGCTCAAATCTGGGTGGATGGGAAGAACACGGGTCGCGTGAGCCCCGTACCGCTGGGCAATCCGCTGCAGCTGCCGGTGGGCAAGCGGAAGGTCGTCTTCAAGCTCAATGGCAAGTCGACCAAGCCCCAGGTCGTGGTCATCGATACGGAGAATGTGGCCAAGCTCATCAACGTCCCGGTGAATTGAACGGACGCACCGCGCCATGGGGCATCTTGTGCCCCTGGCGATTGTTGAACAGGGATGTCAGGGGGCAGGCTATGACGCCTCGCCCACGACGCTCCTTACGTTGAGGTGATGTGTTCATGAGCATGACGTCCACTCGAGGCAAGCCCGACGCTGGCCCCGCGCAGCAGCCTTTCACCTATCCCCTTCGCCAGGAGTTCGTGGAGCCCGACTGGCGGCGCATCCCGGGCTACAAGGACGTCACCGCGGCGGAGTGGGAGAGCTCGGTGTGGCAGCGCAAGCACACCGTGAAGAACCTGCGCGAGCTGCGGGCGACGCTCGGGGCGCTGCTGCCGGACGACCTGGCCGCGAGCATGGAGTTGGACCAGAAGGAGCGGGCGACGATGTCCATCCTCGTCCCGCCCCAGATGCTCAACACCATGAACCTGGAGGACCTGTGGAACGACCCGGTCCGCAAGTACATGTTGCCGGCGCTCGCCGACCGCCGCACGGACTGGCCGAACCACCCGCGCGCCAGCCGTGACAGCCTCCACGAGGCGGACATGTGGGTCGTCGAGGGTTTGACGCACCGCTATCCGACGAAGGTGCTGGCGGAGATGCTGCCCACGTGCCCGCAGTACTGCGGCCACTGCACGCGCATGGACCTGGTGGGCAACGACGTCCCGCAGGTGTCCAAGCACAAGTTCGCGACGGGGCAGAAGGAGCGCTACGAGCAGATGCTGGACTACCTGCGCCGCACGCCCACCGTGCGCGACGTGGTGGTGTCCGGCGGCGACATCGCGAACCTGCCCATCCAGGCGCTGGAGCCGTTCGTCAGCGCGCTGATGGACATCCCGAACATCCGCGACATCCGGCTTGCGTCCAAGGGCCTCATGGCGCTGCCGCAGCACTTCCTCCAGGACAGCGTCCTGGCCGGTCTGGACCGCCTGGCGAAGAAGGCCGTCGAGCGCGGCGTGGACCTGGCGCTGCACACGCACGTGAACCATGCGCAGCAGCTCACGCCGCTGGTGGGCAAGGCGGTGCGCAAGCTGCTCGACATGGGCTTCCGCGACGTGCGCAACCAGGGCGTGCTCTTGCGCGGCGTGAACGACAGCCCGAAGGCGCTGCTGGACCTGTGCTTCACGCTGCTCGACCACGCGAAGATCCTGCCGTACTACTTCTACATGTGCGACATGATCCCCAACAGCGAGCACTGGCGGCTGTCGGTGGCGCAGGCACAGAAGCTCCAGCACGACATCATGGGCTACATGCCGGGCTTCGCCACGCCGCGCATCGTCTGCGACGTGCCGTTCGTGGGGAAGCGGTGGATCCACCAGGTGGCGGAGTACGACCGCGAGCGCGGCATCTCCTACTGGACCAAGAACTACCGCACGAGCGTGGAAGCGAACGACGCCGACGCCCTTGATCGGAAGTACGAGTACTACGATCCCATCGACACGCTGCCGGAGTCCGGCCAGGCGTGGTGGCAGGATCAGCCCAAGGCGGCGTGATGGATTCCTCCGCGGGCGCCACGGCGCCCCTGTCGTCTCCCCGTCCCTCGCTCAGTGCCGAGGGGCGGGCCCGGTTGTTTCCCTCCGCGACCGACGCGGAGTGGACGGACTGGCGCTGGCAGCAGCGTCATTCGGTGCGGAACCTGGAGCAGCTGGAGCGCTACGTGCGCCTGACCCCGGAGGAGCGCGCTGGGGTGCAGGAGACGTCCTCGCTGTTCCGGATGGGCATCAGCCCCTACTACCTGTCTCTCATCGACCCGGAGCACGCGTTGTGTCCGGTGCGCATGCAGTCCATTCCGGTGCGCGCGGAGGCCCGGGTGCGGCCCGGCGAGCTGGAGGATCCGCTCGGCGAGGACAAGACGCGCCCCGAGGAGTGCATCGTCCACAAGTATCCGGACCGGGTGCTGTTCCTGGCCCTGGATACGTGCTCGGTCTACTGCCGCCACTGCACGCGGCGGCGCATCACCAAGGGCGGTGAGGCGGAGCTCACCAAGGACCAGATGCGCCGGGGCATCGACTACGTGCGCAACCACCCCGAGGTGCGCGACGTGCTCATCTCCGGCGGAGACCCGTTCCTGCTGAGCGAGGAGCGGCTGGAGTCGCTGCTCGCGCCGCTGAGCGAGATTCCGCACGTGGAGATGATCCGCATCGGGACGCGGGTGCCGGTGGTGCTGCCCATGCGCGTCACGGACTCGCTGGCGCGCCTGCTGCGCCGCTACGCGCCCGTCTACGTCATCACCCACTTCAACCACCCCAAGGAAGTGACGCCGGAAGCGCGTGAGGCGTGCGAGCGGCTGGTGGACCATGGCGTGCCGGTGGAGAACCAGGCGGTGCTGATGCGGCAGCTCAACTCGGATGCGCGCATCATCAAGGAGCTGTCGCACGTGCTCCTGCGCAGCCGCGTGCGCCCGTACTACCTGCACCAGATGGACGTCGCGGAGGGCTGCGAGCACCTGCGCACGCCCATCGCCAAGGGGCTGGAGATCCTCCAGCAGCTTCGCGGGCACACCAGCGGGCTCGCGGTGCCGCACCTCGCGGTGGACCTGCCGGGTGGGGGAGGGAAGGTCACCCTCCAGCCCGATTACGTCATCGAGCGCGGCGAGCGGGAGACCCTGTTCCGCAACTACAAGGGGCAGACGTACGCGTACCCGGAGCCGGAGGAGACCGACTGCTCCTGCCCGTACGACGAGGTGTGGCAGGCGCGGTCGCGGGAGTGGGGCTTCCGAGGCCGCTGACGGCCCCGGAGGATGCCGGGCGCCGCGGGGCTACTTGCGGCGCTTGGAGGACTTCCGGCTCATGCCCTTCGTCGTGCCGGCGGTGTCGCCAATCTCCACGGTTGGCGCACCCGCTGTGCTTGTGCTGTCCAGGCTGCCGTCGACGTCGACGGAGGGCTCCGCGCCGTCCGCGGACTCCAGCTCCACGGGGTCCGAGTCGCTGAAGCCCTGCTGGATGTGGACCTCGCCGTCGCCCTTGCGCTTCTTCGCCTCGGCTTCCTTCTCTGCCTTGGCCTTGTCGTCGAGCCGCTTGGCCTCGTTGGCGACGCGCTGGTTGTCCTCGGGCGTCATCCGGGCCGTGAAGGTGGCGAACTCCTTCGCGGAGACGCCGTGCTTCTCCATGACCTTGGCGCCTTCCTTCTGCTGGGCGCGGATGGACTGGCCTCGCTCGGCGTTGCTCATCTCCGACGGCTTCCGGTTGCCGAACTCCTCGTTCACCTTCGCTTGAGCCGCGGCCTCATCGCGCTGGATGGCCGCCACCTTCTCCGGCGTCAGGCCTTCCTCCTCCGCGAGGGCAGGGGTCGCCAGCAGGAGCGACGAGGCAGCGAGCATCAACGAGAGACGGGTGGTCATGGGGAGGCTCCTCAATCCGACCCATCATAGGCACGGAGTCAGAGCCAGCGCATGGCCGCTTCTTCAGGGCGACTGACACCGCGTGCAGCCGTCGTTCGCGCCCGCGCACTGCTCGCGGGCCCTGGCGCAGCGCGGCGGGAGGTCGTCCCGGTCCGCCTGCTTCTCCACGAGGCCGCAGAGCTGTTCCGCCGTGGCGCACGTCCGCGTGGAGACGTCGCACTGCTCGGCGCAGGTCAGGTCGTCACCCTGCTCGCGGGCGCGGAGCTCGTCGAGGCGGGCCTCGATGCCGTCGATGGCCGCGTCGTCGTCCCCGGCCACCCGCGTGTCCACGTGCTTCGCGCAGCCTGCCAGCGCGATTGCCGCGATGAGGAGGGCCAGCCATGACCGGGTCGCTCGCATGGTCCCACCCATACGCGCCCGCTCGTGGCCGCGTCCAGTCAGCGGCGTTCGGGGGAGCGCATGCGGCGCTCGGGGCGGGGCTCCGGTTCCGGGGGACGGCTCCAGTAGAGCCAGGCCGTCAGGGCCAGGAGCGCGGCCACGGCCAGTCTCCGCAGCCATTCCTCCCGCGCCCGTCCGGGTGAGTCCGCGTCGGCCTGGGCGGCCTTGTCCAACGCGGCTTCCACTTCGGGCCCCAGTGCATGCATCCGCCGGCACAGCCAGGCCACGGGCGCGAGCGGCACCGGCACGGGCGCGGTGTCCTTCTCCACGGCCATGGCCAGCATCCGCTCCCAGGCGGTGGCTTCCTCCGGGCTCTCCGGGGACCTCGCGGGCTGGCCCAATTGACGGGCCAGGGCCACCGCCGAACGGAGCAGCAGCACCGAGAAGGCGTCGCTTGAAATCCCGTACCAGGTCGCGCACTCCGCCTGGGGGCGGCGCTCCACGAGCCGGCGGACCAACACGGCGGCCGTGCGGGGCTCCAGCGCGCGGAGGGCCTCGGAGAGGGCCTCGGGGGACAGGCGGGCGACGTCGGGGACGGAGGCAGTCACTGGACTCCATTCTGCGGCATCCGCCTGGGGTTTTCGCGGGCTCCTACCGGGGAGATGTCCTGGCGCCCGGCCGATTTCTTGAGGCGGATCGCTCCGCCCCTAGACTGTTGGACCATGTTGCAACGTGTGGCACTGCTGCTGCTCCTGCTCGCGTCGTCGCGGGCGTTCGCCGTGGAGACGATGCGCATTGCCATGGACGACCCCGGCGACGAGGTCCGCGTGAGCGGCCGGGGCCTGGGCTTCGGCCCCGATGCCGAGGACGGCACCTTTGTCGCCATCACGGCGGGACAGGCCACCGTGCGCCGCCGCAACGGCAAGCTGGAGGTCAACGGGGCTCCGTTCATCGGGGACGCCATCCGCTTCCGTGGCGGACTGGAGGCCACCGACGCGGGCGGCCCCGGCAACGAACCCCTGAAGGCGGGCAGCGCGCAGGTTCGCGGCGACGTCGTCGTGCGCCTCTTCAAGAACAGCCTCCAGCTCATCAACGTCATCCCCCTGGAGGACTACCTCGCGGCGGTGCTCGGCAGCGAGATGCCCGTGTCCTTCCCCCTGGAGGCCCTCAAGGCCCAGGCCGTGGCCGCGCGGACGTACGCGCTGCAGAAGAAACTGGATGCGTATGGCGCCGCCTTCCACATGGGCAGCAGCGTGCTCCACCAGGTGTACGGCGGCGTCAACCGCGAGGACGCCAAGACGCGCGCCGCCGTGGAGGCCACCCGGGGCGAGGTGCTCACATACGACCTGGCCCCCATCGAGGCGTACTTCCATGCCTCCTGCGGCGGGCGCACCGAGTCCGGTCAGGACGCCCTCCAGCGGAACCTGCCGTACCTGCAGCCCGTTGACTGCCCCTGCGGCAAGCTGCCCGCCAGCCGCTGGACCGCGACCCTCTCCGAGGCTGAGCTGCGCGGCGCGCTGAAGGCCCCTCCGGGAGGCATGCGTGTCACCGGCCGCACGCCCACGCACCGGGTGACCCGCGTGACGCTGGCGGAGGGCACCGTGGTGGACGGCGTGCAGTTCCGCCGCAAGCTGGGCTACACGCGCCTCAAGAGCCTGGACTTCGACGTGGAAGCCTCCGGCAAGAACTACGTGTTCACCGGACGTGGCTTCGGCCACGGGGCGGGGCTATGCCAGTGGGGCGCCAAGGCCCTCGCCGACCAGGGCAAGCCGTACCGGGAAATCCTTTCCCACTACTACCCGGGCGCCGAGTTCCAGCAGCTCTACTGACGCCCTCGCCGGTTCCGTGAGGGCGCGGGGGCTGCTACAAGCGCCAACCCCGTGTCGTCCCTCCTCTCCGACTACGATTTCGAACTCCCCGAGGCGCAGATCGCCCAGGCCCCGCTGCCCAACAGGGACGCGTCGCGCCTGATGGTCGTCAGCCGCGCCACCGGCGCCTGGAGCCACCAGCACTTCACCGGCCTCGCGGACCTGCTGCGTGAAGGCGACCTGCTCGTCCTCAACGACGCGCGCGTCATCCCCGCGCGCCTGCTGGGCCAGAAGAGCGGCACCGGCGGCCGGGTGGAGCTGCTGGTCGTCCGCCCCGCCGCCACGGCCACGCTCACCTCCGCCGCGCTCGGGGGCGCGCCTGAATCGCTCGAGTGGGTCTGCCTGGGCCAGGCGTCCAAGGGACTCAAGCCCGGCCAGTCCGTCACCTTCGCCGGGGGCCTGTCCGCCGAAGTCCTGGAGGCCCTGGGGGGAGGGGAGTACCGGGTGCGCTTCCACGCGGCGCCGGGCGCCTCGCTCGCCAGCCTCCTGGACGCGGCGGGCCGGCTGCCCCTGCCTCCGTACATCACCCGCGAGCCCGAGGCCGCGGACGCCGAGCGCTACCAGACCGTGTACGCCCGCGCGTCCGGCGCCGTGGCCGCGCCCACCGCCGGCCTGCACTTCACCGAGGACGTCTTCGCGAAGCTCGCGGCGAAGGGCGTGCAGCGCGCGGAGGTGACGCTCGACGTGGGGCCCGGCACCTTCCTCCCTGTGCGTGAGGAGGTGCTGGACAAGCACCACATGCACCCGGAGCGCTTCACCGTGCCGGAGGCCACCGCCGCCGCCGTGAACGCCGCGAAGGCGGAGGGGCGCCGCGTGGTCGCCGTGGGCACCACCGTGGTGCGCACGCTGGAGTCCGCCACCGACCCCGACACGGGCCGGCTGCGCAGTGGCCCGGGCGAGACGGCGATGTTCATCCGGCCCGGCTATGTCTTCCGCCAGGTGGACGTGCTCCTCACGAACTTCCACCTGCCGCGCTCCACGCTGGTGATGCTGGTGAGCGCGCTCCTGGGCCGCGAGCGCACGCTCGCCGCGTACCAGGAGGCCGTGCGCGCGGGCTACCGGTTCTTCAGTTACGGCGATGCCATGTTGGTGAAGGAGTGAGTGCCGTGGTCGACGAGCAGCGCAAGGAGAAGGGCGATACCCGCGTGCCCCCGGGGCTGGTGCGCTTCGAGCTGTTGCACGAGGACGCCAGCGGCACCAAGGCGCGCCGCGGCCGGCTGAACACGCCGCATGGCCCCATTGAGACGCCCATCTTCATGCCCGTGGGCACCGTGGGCAGCGTCAAGGGCGTGGGTCCGGACGACCTGAAGACCCTGGATGCGCAGATCATCCTGGGCAACACCTACCACCTGATGCTGCGCCCCACGGACGCGCTCGTCGGGGAGATGGGCGGCCTGCACCGCTTCATCTCCTGGGACCGGCCCATGCTCACCGACAGCGGCGGCTTCCAGGTGTTCAGCCTGTCGGAGAAGCGGAAGATCACCGAGGAGGGCGCCGCCTTCCAGTCGCACCTGGACGGCTCCCGGCACTTCCTGACGCCGGAGCGCTCCATCGAAATCCAGGAGACGCTGGGCGCGGACGTCATCATGGCGTTCGACGAGTGCCCTCCGTCCACCGAGGACCGCGCCTACCTGGAGAAGTCCCTGGCTCGCACCACGCGCTGGCTGCACCGATGCGTGAAGGCGTGGGGCCGCGAGCGCTCGTCGCTGTTCGGCATCGTACAGGGCGGCCTCCATGACGACCTGCGCAAGCGCCACGCGGAGGAGGTGTGCGCGGTGGACCTGCCCGGCTACGCGCTGGGCGGCTACTCCGTGGGCGAGGCGCCGGAAGCCATGCACGCGGGCGTGGCCTACTCGGCGCCGCTCTTGCCCCGGGACAAGCCGCGCTACCTGATGGGCGTGGGCACGCCGCTGGACCTGGTGACGTGCGTGGAGCACGGCGTGGACATGTTCGACTGCGTGCTGCCCACACGGTGCGCTCGCAACGGCCTGCTCTTCACCTCGGAGGGCAAGCTGGTCATCCGCAACGCGGCCTACGCCAAGGACCCCCGTCCGGTGGACCCGGCGTGCTCCTGCTACACCTGCCGCACGTTCAGCCGGTCCTACCTGCGGCACCTGTTCGCGGCGGGAGAAATCCTGGCGATGCGGCTCAACACGCTGCACAACCTCCACTACTTCCTGGACCTGATGGCCCAGGTGCGCCGGGCCATCGCGGAGGACCGCTTCGCCGCGTTCGCCCGGGACTTCCGGGCCAAGGCCGTGGCGCAGGAGGCCGAACGCAAAAGCGGTCGGTGAGCGGGCAACGGGTTTGCCGTGCTTCCGGCGTTCACTTGCTCACATGGGGCGCCCTTGCTAAGAGGCCACCCTTTCGGATGTTTTGACCCCACCCGTACGCCGGGTCGGGGCCGCGTTTCCGAGTCCTTCCTTCCAAACGACGAGGCAGTACGTGGCTGACAGTTTCCTGATTCTCGCGCAGGCCGGGGCCGGTGGTTCTCCCCTGGGGACCTTCGGCTTCCTCGCCGTTCTGGTGGCCATCATGTACTTCGTGATGATCCGTCCCCAGCAGAAGCAGCTCAAGGAGCACCGCAATCTGCTCGCGGGGCTGAAGAAGGGGGATGACGTCGTGACGTCCGGCGGCATCCTCGGACGCATCCACCAGGTGGACGACTCCACCGTGACGCTGGAGATCGCCAGCGGAGTGCGCGTGCGCGTGCTCAAGACGGCTGTCAGTGCGAAGGGAACCGTTCCGGTGGCGGGCGCCCCGGCGGCTGCCCCCGCTGAGAAGAAGGAGGAGAAGTAATGGACCGCGGCTGGTGGTGGAAGTTCGGAATGATCGTCGCGGTGACGCTGGGGACGATCTGGTTCCTCGTCCCGACGTACTACTCGCTGGTGGTCCTGGACCGCAACGAGCGCAACAACATCGCCGTGCTGGAGCAGCGGCTGCCCGCGTGGGCGCCCCCCGCCAAGTACCGCCTCAACCTGGGGCTGGACCTGCAGGGCGGCATCCACATGGTGATGCGGGTGGACACCAAGACGGCCCTGCAGAAGCGCACCGAGCGCCGCGGGACGCAGATCGCCACCTACGTCAACGACAAGAAGCTGGGTGAGGTGACGGCGGACACGGACCCGGAGCGGCTGCAGCTGGTGCTGACCGCGAAGGACCCGGCGACCATGGACGCCATCCAGAAGGAGGTCCTGGCCACCTTCACCGACTTCACCGTGGAGTCCCGCAACGGCGGCACGCTGGTGCTCAAGCCGGACGAGGGCCAGGTGAACCGCTTCCGCGACGAGGCCGTGGACCAGGCGATGCTCGTCATCCGCCGCCGCATCGACAAGTGGGGCGTGGCGGAAGTGGACGTGCGCAAGCTGGGCACGGACTCCATCCAGATCTCGCTGCCCGGCCGCAGCAACCCGGAGCAGGCCAAGGAGCTGGTGGGCACCACCGCGCAGCTGGAGTTCCGGATGGTGGACGACACCAACCCGCAGGTGTTCGCGCAGATGTACCAGCAGCACCCGCCCCCGGCGGAGAGCAACATCACCCTGGTGGAGGACGAGGGCTTCCCGCAGCTGTCCTCGCCCAACCGCGAGGCGCTGCTGGCGTACGCGAAGGACAAGACGCCGGAAGGCCGCGACGTCGTCACCGAGTGCGTGGCGAGCCCGGTGAAGAAGAACGACTGCATCGCGTACCGCAGCTACCTGCTGGACAAGAACGTTCCGCTCACGGGTGAGAGCCTGGCGGGCGCGGACGCGTCCGTCAGCCAGATGAACGAGCCGGAGGTGAACATCGCGTTCGACCCGGCCGGTTCGCGCGAGTTCGAGAAGCTGACCGAGGCCGCCGTGGGCCGCCGGATGGCCATCGTGCTGGACGACAACGTGCACACCGCGCCGCGCATCAACGAGAAGATCGGCGGCGGCCGCGCGCGCATCACCATGGGCCGCGCCAGCGGGCGCAGCTTCGAGGAGTGGCTGGGTGAGGCGCAGACGCTGGCGCTGGTGCTCAAGGCCGGCGCGCTGCCCGCGCCGGTGACGGTGGGCGAAATCCGTCAGGTGGGCGCGACGCTGGGTGACGAGCTCATCAAGAAGGGCAGCCTGGCCGCGCTGGTGGGCCTGGCGCTGGTCGTCGTCTTCATGGCGGTCTACTACCGCAAGTCCGGCCTCATCGCGGACGTGGCGCTCCTGCTCAACGGCCTGCTCATCCTGGCAGGGCTCGCGTTCTTCAACGCCACGCTGACCTTGCCGGGCATCGCGGGCTTCGTGCTCACGCTGGGCATCGCGGTGGACGCGAACGTGCTCATCAACGAGCGTATCCGTGAGGAGCTGTCCCACGGCAAGTCCGCGCGCGCGGCGGTGGACCAGGGCTACGACCGCGCCTTCTGGACCATCTTCGACGCGCACGTGACGACGCTCATCGCGGGCTTCATCCTGTTCTTCACGGGAACGGGTCCGGTCCGCGGCTTCGCCACCACGCTCATCGTGGGCCTGCTGGCGTCGCTGTTCACGTCCATCGTCGTGACGCGCGTCATCACGACCTACTTCGTCCACGGCCGCAACGCGCAGTCGGTGTCCGTCTAACGGGCCTCCAGCGCCTTCGGGAAATCCGCCATGCAGATTCTCAAGCACAAGACGAACATCGACTTCATCAGCAAGCGCAAGCCGGCGCTCTTCATCTCCACCCTCATCAACCTGGCCATCATCGTCGGCATCGCCGCGGTGGGGTTCAACTTCGGCGTGGACTTCGCCGGCGGCACGGTGGTGGAGCTGAAGTACAACACACCCACCACGGCCCAGCAGGTCCGTGAGAAGGCCCAGGCCGGCGGTCTGCACGACGTCAGCGTCCAGGGCGTGGGCGCGGCCGAGGAGAACTCCTTCCTCCTGCGCATGGGCGGCGTCACGCAGCTCACGGAGGAGAACGCCGAGCACGCGAAGGCGGCCATCCAGGGCCTGGGCGAGACGCGCAGCGTCTACGCCGACATGGCCAACGGCATCGTGAACTTCCGCTCCGCGCAGCCCATGTCCGCGGACGCGGTGAAGAAGGCCGTCGAGGCGGCGGGCATCGGCGTGCAGGAGGTGCGTGACCTGGGCGCGAACCAGGGCGGCAACGGCTACGACTACCAGGTCGTCGCGAGCGGCATGGCGGACAAGGTGTTCGCCGCGCTGAGCGCGGGCTCCGACAAGCCCGACTTCGAGCAGCGCCGCGTGGACTACGTGGGTCCGCAGGTGGGCAAGCAGCTGCGCAACCGCGGCATCATGGCGCTGGTGTACTCGATGGTCGCCATCCTCATCTACGTGGCGTTCCGCTTCGACTTCAAGTTCGGCCCGGGCGCGCTGCTCGCCATGCTCCACGACGTCATCATGGTGGCGGGCTACTACCTGGTGAGCCAGCGCGAGTTCAACCTCACGTCCATCGCCGCGCTGCTCACCATCGTGGGCTACTCGGTGAACGACACCATCGTCATCTACGACCGCATCCGCGAGGACATGGTGAAGTACAAGGGCAAGCCGCTGCCGGAGATCATCAACATCGCCGTCAACGACACGCTGGGCCGCACCATCCTCACCTCCGGCGTGACGGCGCTGTCGCTCATCGGTCTGCTCATCTTCGGCGTGGGCGAAATCTTCGACTTCGCCATGGCGATGCTGGTGGGCATCCTCGTGGGCACGTACTCGTCCGTGTACATCGCCAGCCCGCTGGTCATCTGGCTGGACGAGCGCGCGCACGCCCGCGAGGGTCACGGCGGCGGCGCCAAGCAGGAGCCGAAGACGGCCTGAGCTGTTGGCTGGCCTTGCAGCGACGAGGGCCCTCCTTCCCACGCGGGAAGCGAGGGCCCTTCGCTTTTCTAGAAGCGCGCGCCCAGCGTCAGCGACGCGTCCATCAGGCCGCCGCCGTTGTCGTCCGTCGAGGTGACGTTCGCGAAGTCCTGGTCGATGAGCAGGCGGTAGGTGCCTCGCACGCCGGCGGTGAGGCCTCCGGTGTTGAACTCCAGGCCCACCGCGAGCGGCACCTCCTCCATCAAGTCGCTGTCGTAGAGCCCCGCGCCCGCGCCGCGCACGTCCACGTAGGACAGGCCCAGGCCCACGCCCGCGAAGGGGCGCACCGCGGTGAGGAAGGGCGGCGACACCTTCACCAGCGCGCTGCCTCCGTTGCGCACCAGAGAGGGCGCGTCGAAGAGGCGGCTGTCGCTCACCTTGTTCTGCGAGCCCTCGTAGCCGACTTCAAAGCCGAGGAAGGTGGTGGGCTGGAGGTTGAGCGTCAGGCCCCACAGCGGCCCGGTGCTGGCCAGGTCGCCCAGATCGCCCGTGTAGTCGCCAATGCCGCCGCGCAGGAAGACGTTCACGTCTCCCTGCTTCTTCTGCGCGAGCGCGGGCCCCGCGCACAACACGACTGCCATCAGGGCCCCGCCCTGGAGAAACCTGCGAAGCATGCGGACCTCCCTGTCCACGGGTGTGCACTCAAGCTGGGCACCGCGTACCCGCCGTGCAGGTTGAGAGCAGGAAGGCAGCCGAGCGCACGTCTGAACAAGCGTGCAGGAGGGTGGTGTGAGTGGGCGGGTTGGACTGCCTTGGTCGGACGTCTGAGGTACTGTCCTTCACCATGCGGTGGTTGCTTCCAGATGTCGTCGAGCAGGAGGTGGGTTCGCTCGCGGGTGAGCTGTCGCTGCACCCGTTGGCGGCGAGGGTGTTGCTCCACCGTGGCTACCGCACGCCGGAGGCGGCGTCGGCCTTCCTGTCGGACCGGCTGGCGGACCTGCCGGACCCGTTCCGGATGAAGGGCATGGGCCCCGCGGTGGAGCGCGTGCTGCGCGCGGTGCGGCTCAAGGAGAAGGTGACGCTCTACGGGGACTACGACGTGGACGGCGTGTCCTCCACGTCGCTCATGTACCTGTTCCTCAAGGAGCTGGGCGCCACTCCCGCCACGTACATCCCGCACCGGCTGGACGAGGGCTACGGCCTCAACCTGGGCGCGGTGGAGCGCATCGCGCAGGACGGCACGCGCCTCTTGGTGACGCTGGATTGCGGCATCACCTCCGTGGCGGAGATTGCCCGCGCGAAGGAGCTGGGCCTGGAGGTCGTGGTGGTGGACCACCACACGGTGCCGCCCACGTTGCCGCCCGCCACCGCGGTGCTCAACCCGCACCAGCCCGGCTGCGAGTACCCCACCAAGGTGCTGTGCGCCGCGGGCGTGGCCTTCAACCTCTGCATGGGGCTGCGCAAGCGGCTGCGCGACGACGGCTTCTTCGCCACGCGCAAGGAGCCCAACCTCAAGGCGCTGATGGACCTGGTGGCGCTGGCCACCGTGGCGGACGTGGTGCCGCTCACCGGCGCCAACCGCATCCTCGTGGCGCACGGCCTCCAGGAGCTGTCCCAGGGCCGCCGCCCCGGCATCCGCGCGCTGAAGGAGGTGGCCGGCCTGGAGCCGGACGCCACCGTCACCGCGGGGCAGGTGGGCTTCCGCCTGGGGCCCCGCATCAACGCCGCGGGCCGCCTGCATGACGCGTCGCTGGGCCTGCAGCTGCTCTGCGCGGACTCCGTGGAGACGGCGCGCTCGCTGGCGCAGGTGTTGGATCGCGCGAACGCGGAGCGGCAGGGCATCGAGAGCGGCATCCTCACGCAGGCGCTGGCGCAGGCGGAGGAGCACAAGGACTCGCGCGGGCTGGTGCTCTACGACGAGGGCTGGCACCCGGGCGTCATCGGCATCGTCGCGTCGCGCGTGGTGGAGCGCTACCACCGGCCCACGGTGATGGTGGGCGTGAAGGACGGGGTGGGGAAGGGCTCGGCGCGCAGCATCGAGGCGTTCCACCTGTACGACGCGCTCACCGGGTGCTCGGACCTGCTCATGCGCTACGGCGGGCACAAGCACGCCGCGGGCCTCACCATCGACGCGAAGCAGCTGCCCGCCTTCCGCGAGGCCTTCGCGAGGATTGCCCTCCAGCGCCTGACTCCAGAGGACATGATTCCGCGCTGCCGCGTGGACGCGGTGGTGAACCCGGCCGACCTGGACGCGACGGCGGTGGAGTCGCTGCAGAAGCTGGGGCCCTTCGGTCAGGGCAACCCGGAGCCGGTGCTGGTGCTGCGCGGACAGCAGGCCCGGCCTCGCGTGCTGCCCGCGAAGTCCGGGGCGCCCGGCGCGGGGCACCTGAAGCTGGCGCTCGTGGATGCCCCGGAGCTGGATGCCATTGGCTTCGGCATGGCGGACCGCGTGTCGCTGGTGGAGGGGCCGGTGGACCTGGCCTTCCAGGCCGGCTTCGACACCTTCCGCGGCCAGCGCAAGCTGTCCCTGCGCCTCAAGGACGTGCGTCAGGCCGCCTGACGCTGTCCCAAGGCTTGGGCCCGCGCTACGCGAGCCCCCAGCGCACCCGGCCCGGCGACATCAGCGCGCCGGCCCGCGCCAGCTCGTTGAGGCGGAAGCGCTCCGCCTGACGCTCGAAGGCGGTGCGGCAGCCCTCCGAGCAGAAGAAGTACCGGCGCTTCTTGTACTCCGACGAGGGATGGCCCTCCGGGGCCTCCAGGTGCCTGCCGCACACCGGATCCCAGTGCCTGCTGCTGCCCTGCCCGTGTTCTTGTTCGCCGTTCATCTTCCACCTCCAGCCCGACGCCCCCGACTCCCCGAACTGGCGCGAATGTAAGCAGGGGGCATGCCAGCGGTCCATCTCCTTGGAAGACCAAGCAAGGGGACGTGTCCGGGACGCGGAGGAGGGGGAAAAAGTTCAGCCCCCGCCGCCGCTTCCCGGGTGGGAAGGGCGCGGGGGCCGAAGGGACGAACCGGGGCGGGGCTTCAGAAGCCGACGCCGGCGCTGCCACCCAGGAAGAAGTCGTTGGCGTAGCCGCGCCGCAGGCCCATGACCTCGACGCGGAAGGTGAGGTGCAGCGTGCGCGACAGGGCGGGCCGGCCGCGGATGCCCAGGCCGTACTGGGCGACGGGCTTGAGGCCGTTCACCTTGGTCTCCTCCTCGCCCACGGTGATGCTGGTGTTCTGGTACGCGAGTCCGCCACCGGCCTGAAGGAACAGACCGAAGGGCGAGTCGCCGAATTGGAACAGCCAGGCCGGCGCGAGCGTGAAGTAGTGAAGCCGCGTGTCCCCCTTGATGAAATCCGTGCCGTCACTGAGGCTGCCGTAGAGCCAGCGCAGGTCCGCGAAGAGGGCCTCGCGCAGGGTCGCGTTCTCCGTGAAGAAGTTGCGGCCGAACTCCCAGGTGGCGCGCACGCCCAGGCCGGGCTTGTTGTCGGAGAAGTCGCCGCGGGCGCTGTCGATCAGCAGCAGGCCGCCCACCAGCTCCACCGCGACGCCCAGGCTGGGGTCGTCCAGGCGGGACATGCTGCGGAAGCCGTCGTCGTTGGTGGCCTCGGCGGCCTCGCGGAACTCGTCCGTTTCGTCCACCAGCCTGCGGCGGCGATCGTAGGCGTCGTCGTCGTCCTTCTGGGCCTTCTCCTGGGCGCGTTCGGCTTCCTGCTCCGGATAGGCGTAGGGGTCGTCGTCATCCGCGCTCTGGGCGAACGCGACAGGGGTGAAGAGCAGGCTGCCGGCGAGGCAGGCCTTGAGCCAGGTGTTCAAGGGAGCGGGCCTCACTGGAAGATGTTGGGGCAGGTGGTGCCGCCCGCGGCGCTGGCCGGGCAGAGGCTGGGTCCGATGAGGAGCTCGCGCGGGATCTGCAGGTGGTCCATGAACTCGTTGCAGACGGCCTTGCGCAGCTCCAGGTCGGAGATGTGCGAGATGATGGCCATGGCGGGGACGGCCAGCGAGAACAGGGTCTGATCCCCGAGCACCTGCTGGGTGTACTGGTAGATGCCCGGCTTCGCGGGGTCCGTGTCGTAGTACGCGGAGACGATGTCGCGCTGCAGCTGGGCCTCCTGGCCGGTGGAGCGGCCCGCCTGGTAGAGCGCGGTCGCCAGCAGCGTGCCCACCTGGTACTCGGCGCCGTCGCTGGTGAAGCTGGCCACGTCCTGATCCCGCACGCGGAGGTACAAGGTCGCGCTCATGCAGCGGTCCCCGCGCGACAGGTCGCGCGCGTCCGTCACCCCGGCGAAGGGGCCGCCGTCGAAGGAGGTCGCCATGAAGCGGGGGTCACACCCGCTGACGCTGCGGCAGGTGGCGCCGTAGGCGTGGTAGTCCGCCAGGCCCTCGTCGAAGACCTTGAGCACGTTGGCGCCCTGGCTGGGCGCCTCCGAGGACCAGTTGGACAGCGCCACGGGCAGGGACTGGCCGGCGTACGCCAGGCGGTTGAACACCAGGTGCGAATATTCGTGCGCCATCACCGCCGCGTTGAGGGGCAGGGGCGCGCGCTGGATCTGATCGAACGGCAGCACCATGAAGGACTGGAGCACCGGGTAGAAGATGGCGTTGTCGCGCGCCGGCTCCTTGCTCGACTGCGCCTGGATGAACTCCGGGAAGTAGTAGAGCGTCGGCGCGGGCTCGAAGGACGCGACCTTCACGTTGGCGACGGTGCGGAAGTACTCGTTGGCGCGCTCGAGGTTGTAATACGAGGTCACCATGTTCCAGGAGTGGAAGTCCGCGGGCCAGAGGACGTCCTCGCCCGTCTTCTCGTCCTTCTGGGTGATGTAGCTGGCCTTCACGTCGTAGCCGGTATTCTTGAGCAGCACTTCCGCGACGGTGTCCGCCGTGGCGTTCTGGAGCGCGGGGTCGTCCACGTCGATGACGATGCGCGCGCCGCCCTGGAGGTCACCGACGGTGCCCTTCAGGCCGACGACGTCCTCGATGGTGGTGAGTTCGACCTGCGTGGGGACGTACTGGCCATTGCTGGAGCGGGACAGGACGGCGACCTTGACGGGGGCCTCGCTGTCCGGCGCGCAGCCCGCGGCCAGGGTCAGCCCGACGGCGGCGGTGATGACTGTTCGGAGCATGACGCCCGTTTTACTCCGGACCGCTCAGAACGTGTATTCCCCTCCGAGTGTGAGCAGGCCGGAGGTCTCCGGAGGCAGGTCCTCCGGCACGTCCCGCTGGAGGGCCACGGAGGCCCACAGCCGCACCGCGTCGCCCGGGCGCACCGTCCACCGGGTGGCCACCACGTGGGCCACGCCCTCACCCGGCACGTACCGGGTGAAGGCGTAGGACAGCTGGCCCCGGAGGGCAGGGGTGATGCGCCAGGAGAGGGACGGCTTCACGTCCCAGCGGACCGGAGCGGAGGGGAAGCCGGTGGTGGCGTTGACCTCGCCCAGGCGCCGCGCCACGGCCGCGCCCAGGTCGCGCAGCTGGCGGCGGCGCAGACCCGCCAGGGCCCTGCGCGCGGCCACGCGGCTTTCCAACTGGGCCTCCAGCGTCTCCGTCTCCGCGTCGGTGAACTGGCCCGCGGTGAGCGGATCCTCGCTGTAGAAGGCGTAGCCCCCGCGCAGCCCCAGCTCCCACTGGCCCTTCCAGAGGAGCCGCGCGCCCAGCGTGGGCCGGGCCGACCAGAGGATGTCCTCCTGGGCGTAGCGCTCCGTGGCGGCGCCGTCGGAGACGGTGAGCAGCTGGCGGCGCAGTGGATTGCGGCTGACGCCCACGCCCGCGTCCAGGCCGTACTCCCAGGTGCCGAAGCCCGCCGAGTCCCAGGCCGCGCCCAGCTGCACCGCCTGGCTGCCTTGGCCCGTCCGGGCGGTGAGGCCGGGGACGTTGAGGCGGGGGCGCTCCGGGGTCAGCTCCGTGTCCGAGGCCTTGGACAGGCCCAGGCTGACTGCTCCGGACAGGAGCCAGTGCTCGCCCGCGAGGTGGTCCATGCCCACGGAGAGCTGATGGGTGGCCGCGGTGCCGGACTCCGGACGCACGCCGGTGTAGCCCAGCGTGAGGAAGGTCGCTTCCCCCACGCCCACGTCACCCAGCAGGCTCCACAGGGCATAGCCGTGGCCGCCGCTCGCCTCTAGCGTGACGGAGCTCTCCGCTCCTTCCGCCCGGGCCGTGCGCGCCCCCAACAGCGCCAGCAGCACCAGGCCGGCGCACGTGGACGCGCGCGTGGGCACGCCTCCGGGCCGGCGGCGGGTTTCCAGGTCCCCCTGCATGGAGGCTTCAACACCGGATCCAATTCCGGGTTGCGGGGACGTGCGCGCCTGCCTGCTCATGCGCCTGTCTTCCGAGGGAGATGGCGGTGAAAACACGAGGGCGCTCGGGCCATGGATTCCTTGACGCGTCGTTTCCACGATCCGCTATGGTGCCCGGCCTTCCTTCCCGAACCAAACGCAGGCGGTCTCCATGGCGGTCCCGTTCATTTCCGAGGTCAAGCGTACCCATACGTGCGGTCAGCTCACGGCCGCGAACGCTGGCGAAGAAGTGGTCCTCTTCGGCTGGGTGCACAACCGCCGCGACCACGGCGGCGCGGTGTTCATCGACCTGCGGGACCGCGAAGGGCTTACCCAGGTGGTGTTCGAGCCGGACAGCAAGGAGGCCCATGAGACGGCCGGCCACCTGCGCCTGGAGTACTGCGTCGGCATCAAGGGCAAGGTGCTGTCGCGCGGCAAGAACGTGAACCCGAAGATGAAGACGGGCGAGATCGAGGTGAAGGCCTCGGACCTGACCATCTTCAACCGCTCGGAGCCCACGCCGTTCCTCATCGAGGACAACGTGGAGACGTCCGAGGAGAAGCGCCTGGCGCACCGCTACCTGGACCTGCGCCGCGGGCCGCTCCAGAAGACGCTGATGACGCGCTCGAAGATGAACACGCTCGCGCGTTCGTACATGGCGGGCAACGGCTTCCTGGAGCTGGAGACGCCCTTCATGGGCAAGTACACGCCGGGCGGCGCTCGTAACTTCCTGGTCCCCAGCCGCCTGAACCCGGGCAAGTTCTACGCGCTGGCGGAGAGCCCGCAGCTGTACAAGCAGCTGTTCATGGTCGCGGGCTTCGACCGGTACTTCCAGATCGTGAAGTGCTTCCGCGACGAAGACCTGCGCGTGGACCGGCAGCCGGAGTTCACGCAGATCGACGTGGAGATGAGCTTCGTCACCCAGGACGACATCTTCACCATCATCGAGGGGCTGCTGAAGAAGCTGTGGGGCGAGGTGCTGGGCATCGACATCCCGACGCCCTTCATGCGCATGGACTTCTACGAGTCCATGGCGAAGTACGGCAACGACAAGCCGGACCTGCGCTTCGGGCTGGAGCACGTGGTGCTCACGGACCTCATCCGCGAGCACGGCGCCGCGGGCGGCGTGCCCATGATGTGGGACGCGGTGCAGGACAAGGGCATCGTCAAGGCGATGGTCGTCCCGGCGGAGAAGGCGCTGTCCCGCGCGGAGAGCGACAAGCTGGAGGACTTCGCGAAGCAGGCGGGCGCCAAGGGTCTGGCGCGCGCGAAGGTGGGCGAGGGCGGTGAGTGGACCCAGTCCCCGCTGTCCAAGACGATTACGCCGGCGCTGCGGCAGGCCATCAACCAGGCCGTGAACGCGAAGACGGGCGACCTCATCCTGTTCCAGTTCGGCCGCGAGTCGCTGGTGCACACGGTGATGGCGAACCTGCGCGTGCACGTGGCGAAGAAGCTGGGCCTCATCCCCGAGTACGGCAGCGGCGGCCAGTGGAAGTTCCTCTGGGTGGTGAACCCGCCCCTCTTCGAGTACGACGAGGAGACGAACACCTGGGCGGCGGCGCACCACGCCTTCACCCGTCCGCATGACGAGGACGTGCAGTACCTGGGGACCGACCCCGGCCGCGTGAAGTGCCACCGCTACGACGTGGTGCTCAACGGCTTCGAGATCGGCGGCGGCTCCATCCGCCTGCATGACCCGAAGGTGCAGAGCGAGGTGTTCAAGGCGCTGGGCATCCAGGAGGAGGAGGCGCGCGTGAAGTTCGGCTTCCTGCTGGACGCGCTCAAGTTCGGCGCGCCCCCGCACGGCGGCATCGCGCTGGGCATGGACCGCCTGGTGATGCTGCTCACCGGCGCGGAGTCGCTGCGCGACGTGATTCCGTTCCCCAAGACGAAGACGGGCACGGACACGATGACGGGCGCTCCCGGCGACGTGGACGAGAAGCAGCTGCGCGAGCTGCACGTTCGCTCGGTGCCGCTGCCGCAGAAGTAGTCAGTCACGTCCCGCCGGGAGGAGGACACTCCCGGCGCGCTGCTTTCGTTGCTCGCCGCACCCCGGGTCCTTCGAACGGCCTGGGGGAGTGGCTGGAAGCCGACGGACAGCCCCTCGGAACGGCTGGACATCCCGGTGGCCGTGGCCATTGGGGACCCGTGGCGTGCGAGGGAGCGGGCGCGATGCGGGGACGGGCGTTCGGAGCGTGGGTGCTGGCGTGGGCCCTGCTGTGCGCGGGGCCAGCCTTCGCTGCCGAGACGAAGATGCCCCCCGGCCTCACCGGTGGCTGGGGCGGGATGCGCGGGTTTCTCTACGAACTGGGCGTGGGGATACAAATCCGTTACGTGACGGAGCTCGCCTTCAACGCGCGCGGCGGCAAGGGACACGCGCTGCGGCAGGCAGGCCAGCTCAACGTGGGGCTGGGCCTGGACCTGGAGAAGCTGGCCGGGCTCAAGGGCGGCACCTTCCAGTTCACGTTCACGCACCGCAACGGCAACAACCTGAACGCGGACATGGAGCTGGGGAACCTCCAGCTGGTGCAGGAGGTGTACGGGCGCGGCAACGTGGGGCGCCTCACGCAGCTCTGGTGGGATCAGCTCTTCTGGGGCGAGCGGGTGCACCTGAAGCTGGGGCGCATGACGGTGGGCGAGGACAGCGCGGACTTCCCCTGCGACTTCCAGAACCTGTCCTTCTGCGGCGCGCAGCCCGGCAACATCGTGGGCAACTACTGGTTCAACTGGCCGGTGAGCCAGTGGGCAACCCGGTTGCGCGTGGACCTGGCGAAGGTGGCGTACGTGCAGCTGGCCGCGTACGAGATGAACCCTCGCAACCTGGAGGAGGCCTTCTACCTGGGGCGCTTCAACGGGGCGACGGGCGTGATGCTGCCGCTGGAGCTGGGCTGGAACCCGAAGTTCCACGGCGACCGGCTGGAGGGGCTCTACAAGGTGGGCGTCTGGTACGACACATCCAACGCGCCCGACGTGTTGCTGGCCGGCGTGGAGCGCGAAGGGCGCTACGGCATCTACTTCGTCGCGCGCCAGCAGCTCACGCACGTGGCGGGCTCGGAGAACGAGGCGCAGGGCCTCAACGCCTTCGTCCGCCTGACGCACACGGACCTGGACACCTCCACGCTGGACGGCCAGTACACGCTGGGCCTGGGCTACACGGGCGTGTTCGGCCGGGCGGATGACGACGTGGGCTTCGCGCTGGGCGCCACGCACTCCAACGGGCGCTACGTCACCGCGCAGCGGCAAAAGCAGGCGCAGGACCCCGGCACGCCGATCCCTCGCACGGAGTACCTGGGCGAGCTGTACTACAGCCTCCATGCGACGCCGTGGCTCGTGCTGCGGCCCAACTTCCAATACATCCGCCCCGGCGGTGACGAGGACGCGCGCAACATCATCGTCCTGGGCCTCAAGGGCGCGCTCACCCTGTAGGGCATGTGGGGAGAGGGCCCCCGTTCCGTGCCGCTTCGCGGGTGGCCTAGAGTGGGGCCATGGCCCTGTCACCCTCGTGGGATGCGTGGCTGTCGGAGAACCTGCTGCGGGGCGTGCCTGAGGAGGCGCTGGCCCGGGCACTGGTCGCCGGAGGGGTGGCTCCGGAAGAGGCGCGCTCGGAGGTGGCTCGCGCGCGACGGCACCCGGCGGTGGAGGCCGGTGACTCGCGCGGGGCGCTGGGGGCGGAGGTGGTTTCGCTCCTGGATGTGCGCGCGTCGCTGCATGCGCAGTCCCGCCGGACGGTGGAGCGGCGGCGGGGCGTGTCCTCGGAGGAGTTCCAGGCCCGCTACTACCGCGCGCACCGGCCCGTCGTCCTGGAGGACTTCCTGGAGGGCTGGCCGCTGCTGGAGCGCTGGCGGCCGGAATCCCTGGCGCGGGACTACGGTGACGTGGAGGTGGAGGTCATGACGGGCCGCGAAGCCCGCGCGGACCATGACATGTCACCGGATGCGTGCCGCACGGTGATGAAGCTTTCGGACTTCCTCCACCGGCTGGAGCACGGCGGGCCGTCCAACGACCTGTACCTCACCGCGCGCAACTTCGCGCTGGAGCGGCCGGAGCTGCGGGGGCTGCTGGAGGACCTGCGGCCGGCCCCGGGCTTCGTGTACCCGAAGCGGCAGCACGGGAGCCTCAAGCTGTGGGTAGGGCCCGCGGGCACGCACACGGCACTGCACCATGACGTGGACTCGGTGCTGTTCTGCCAGGTCCACGGGCGCAAGCGCTTCTGGTTGGTTCCGTCGTTCGAGACGCCTCGCCTGTACAACCGCGAGCACGTGTGGAGCCCCGTGGACGCGGCGGCGCCGGACCTGGAGCGCTTCCCGGACTTCGCCACCGCGCATGTGCACGAGGTGGTGGTGGGCCCGGGGGAGATGCTCTTCATCCCCGTGGGCTGGTGGCACCAGGTGCTCGCGCTGGACGTGAGCGTGTCGCTGACGTTCCAGTCGCTGGAGGTGCCGGGCGGAAACGCGCGGTGGCACACCTTCGGTTGAGGTGTGCCCACCGCTTCAATGGCTTGCGTCAGCCGTTGAGGTTTTCGTCCTTCGGCGTTTCAGGAAGGGGCGGTGTGGACGGCGGCGGCGTGGGCGGCGGGGTTTCAGACGTCCGCTTCCGGCTGAGCTCCTCCTGCGCGGGGTCAGACGGGGGATTGGGGTTCGGGACGATTCTGTATGAGTTCTCGGGAGGCGTCATGGAGTCCGCTCGGGGTGGATGTGGACGACCCAAAAGGTTCAGCCCGATTCAAGGGGGCTGGCGATGACGTCTTCCCTCCCCCCTGTATGGAGAACGTGGCTCGCGGAGAACCTTGCGCGTGGGGTGCCTTCAGCGCGCCTCGCGGCCCGTTTGGAGGCGGTGGGAATCGCGCCAGAGGTTGTCTGGGAAACGATTCGGGCCGCGGAGACACACCCGGCGGTGATGCGGGCGCGTGAATTCACGACACGTCTGGGATTGCTCGAATCGCTACTGAGGACGCGGTCGGTGTCGAGACGACAGGCATTGCCCTCGCCGCGCGTGGAGCGGCGGTCCCGGCTGGCTCCAGCGGAATTCTTCAATGAGTATTATCGGCGCAACCGGCCGGTTGTCATTGAAGGCTTGATGGAGGACTGGCCGGCGCGGACGCGGTGGACGCCTGCGTGGATGGCCGAGCGTTTCGGTGACGAGACGGTGGAGGTGATGGCGGGGCGCGACGCCCAGGAGATGCCGGACCTGCACGCGGACCGCCTGCGCCGGGACGTGCCGCTGCGGGAGTTGCTGGCACGGTTCGACGGTGCGCCGGCGAACGACATGTATCTGGTGGCTCGAAACAGCCTGCTCTTGCGTGACGCGTTCCGGCCGCTCTTGGAGGACCTGCGTGCGCCAAAGGGCTACATCCAGCCGGATCTGCACGGGCCCGACCGCGTGCATCTATGGTTGGGGCCGGCGGGGACGCTGTCCAACCTGCATCATGATCACCTCAACGTCCTGTTCTGCCAGGTGTGGGGGCGCAAGCAGGTGTGGCTGGCGCCGTCGTGGGAGACGCCTTGGATGTCCAATGTGCGCGGCTTCTACAGCGCGGTGGACGTGCTGGCGCCGGACCTGGAGCGCTTCCCGGACTTCGCCCGGGTGGCGTTGCACACGGTGGAGGTGGGGCCGGGAGACACGCTCTTCATCCCGGTGGGGTGGTGGCACGCGCTGCGGGCAGTGGAGCCGAGCCTGTCGGTGACGTTCGTGAGCTTCGAAGAGACACCTGGGATGAACACCTGCTGGCGGGAGGGCTGGCTGGGCGCCACGCCTCCGGAGGAGCACCGATGAGAGCTTCGCGCGAAGTGGAGGCGGAGACCTCGCCGCTGACACCCGAGTGGCGGCGGTGGCTGGTGGAGAACCTGGTGCGTGGTGCGTCGCCGAAGGAGTTGGTGGCGTCGCTGGAGAAGGCCGGGGTGGCGGCGGAGCAGGCGCGGCGGGCGGTGGAGGTGGAGCAGCAGGAGCCCTTCGTCGCGGGCGCGCTGCGAGCGGTGGGCATGCAGCGGAAGCTGGAGGGGCTGCTGGATGTGTACGCGGAGCTGTTTCAGCAGACGGAAGGACCGCCGCGTGTGGACCGGCATGACGCGCTGACGCCCGCCGCGTTCTTCGAGCACTACTACTTCGACAACCTGCCCGTCGTGCTGCGCGCGGAATGGAGCGCGCCACTGGAGCCGGAGGCCTGGAGCCCCGCGAAGGTGGCCGCGCTGTTGGGTGAGCGCGAGGCGAGACACGCGTGCTGCGTGCCCCTGTTCGAGGACTCGCGGCTGGAGGTCCTGGCCCGGGGGCTGACGCCGCTTCGGGGCTTCACGGCGGAGGACGCTCGTGCGTGTGAGCCCCGCCTGTGGTGGGAGCCGGCCGGCGCGGAAGTTCCCCTGCGCGCGGCGCGGCGCAACGTGCTGCTGGCGCAGGTGCACGGGGAGCGGCGGCTCCAACTGGTCCCGGCGTTCGAGTTGCGGCGCGTGACGGGGTCTGGCGATGCACCCTTGCGCCTGGACGTGACGCTGTCTCCGGGAGAGTGGCTGCTGCTGCCGGTGGGCTGGTGGTACGGCTTCAGTGCGCCAGACGGCGGCGTCGCAATCTCGTTCGAAGCCTTCGCGCTGCCGGAACCAAATGTGACGTGGGACGCCGACGCGGAGCCCCAGCCTTCGCCTCTGCCTCCTCGCGACTGAGGGACGCGGGCGCTACTGATACAGCAGCACCTTGTCCACCCAGCGCATGTTGGGTTGCTTCTTGTGCCAGTCGAGGCGCTCGGCTCGCAGCGCCTGGGAGGGCTCCTCGCCGGACTGGATGCGCTCGCGCACCGCTCGGAAGAAGGCGCCCGCGTCGTTGGGGATCTCCGCCGTGGCTGCGAAGACGGCCCGCGCTCCGGAGGCGACGAACGCCTGCGGCAGCGACGACGTCTCATGCAGGATGGGCGGAAGGCGGGCCGCGCTGCATGCGCCCAGCACCACCAGGGGCGCGCCGTCCAGATGCCGGCGGCGCAGCTCCTCCGCGGTGAGCGCATAGCGGCCGTCCTGCTGCGGCGACAGCGCGATGACCGTGGCGTCCGACAGCGCGCGGTCCACCACGCCGTGCGCGTGGATGTCGATGTCCGTGGCCTGTTCCATCGCCTCCAGCACGCGCTCGGGCGTGGCCTGCGCGCCCTTGAGCCGCAAGAGCCGCTGCGCTCCCGCCAGGTCCACTTCCGCCGCCGAGGGCAGCCGCGCCAGCTTCAGCGTCAGGGGCGGCTCCACATCCGACACCACGACGTGCAGGGGCGGCTTCGCGGGGGACGTCGCGGGCACGCCCGTGCCGACCCGGTAGCTCCAGGCCAGGTCCGCTGGCAGGAGGCCCGCGCGGCTGTCCAGGGGCGGCGCGGCCAGCACCGCCACGCGGGGACAGTCGCGCAGCAACTCCACCAGCTCGCCGGGCACCAGCCCCGTCAGGTCATCGCGCAGGGGCACCGTGCGCGAGGCGTCATAGTGGCCCTGCACCTGGCCCCGTGGACCGCGCACCACCGTCACCGTGCGCTCCGCCTCCACCGCCGCCGCCAGCACGCAGTCCTCCGGCACGGGCACCTGGAGGCTTTCGGCCACCACGGCCATGGCCTCCTGGAAGGCCCCGGCGTGGCCCGCGCTCACCGCGAGCGTCTGGAAGGCCACCGCCCTGGCGTCGCGCGCATCCGCGTTCACCCGCAGGAGCGGCTCCGCCTCCGCGATGGTCTGCCGCAGCACCCGCTGGCCCTCGCGCCAGTCTCGGTCCACCGCGAAGCGTCCCCGGATGAGCGTGGCCAGCACGCGCCGCCCCGCGTTCTCCCGGAGTGGACTCACGCGTGCCAGCTCCGCCATCAGGAGCGCTTCGTCGGACGGACGGGGCGCCAGCCGCGCCAGGTCCGCGAGGATCCACGCGCCCTGGAGCCCGGGCGTCTGTCCGCACGCCAGCGACGCCTCCAGCTCCTGCCGAGCCTCCTGGGGACGGAAGCGCATCAGCGCCAGCGAGGCCAGGTTGCGGTGCGCCAGGGTGCGCGCCGCGCAGTCGTCGGGCTGACGGGCCAGGGACTCGGTGAGATAGGCGCGCGACAGCGCCACCCGCACCTGGAAGCGCGTCGCGTTCGCCAGCATCACCAGCGCCTGTCCCTCGCGCTCCCATTCGCCCAGCGCGGCGGCCTCCTGCCACGCGGCCCTCGCGGACTCCTCTCCTTCCACCAGCCGGTTCGACGCGGTCGCGCGGCTGCTCAACCGGATGAGCAGGTCCACGCAGCGCAGGGGCAGCTTCTTCGCGCGGCACTCGCCCAGCGCCTCCCGCAGCCGGTCCCCGGCCTGGGTCCCCTGGCCCGACAGGTCGTCCAGCCGCGCGCCCTCCTGCGCCACGCGCGAGAGGATCCAGGGGTCCGTCTCGCCCACCGTCAGGGCGCGAAGCTCCTCGTGCGTGCGCGCCACGCCCGGCGTGCGCAAGAGCGCGCCCAGCAGCAGGTCCTTCGCCGTGGGCTCCTGGCGCAGCCGCTCGATGAGGCTCGCGGGGTTGGGGTGCGCGTCTTGAATCAGCTTCGCGTACTCGCGCGCGAGCGGCACCCGGCGCGCGAAGTCCTGCGCCGCCAGCCGCCGCACGGTGTCCTCCAGCACGGTGCCTCCGCCGGCCGCGTGGTCCAGCACCCCCGCGAGCGGCAGCAGGGCCTTCACCTGTTCGGAGCTCTCCGCGGTCGCCAGCAGCTCGTAGAACGACTCGCGTGCCATGCCCGGGAAGCGGGCCGCGCCCTCCACCGGCAGGGGCGCCTGGGGTGAGCGCAGCCGGGCGTGGAAGGCCTCGCGCGTGGCCTTCCACGCGTCCGCACGGGCCTGGAACCGGGCGCGCAGCGTCCGCGCCTGCTCGCGCGCCTCGTCGCTCCATCCGGGTTCGCCCTTCGCGGCCACCGCCTCGAAGGCCGTGGCGGAGAGGAGCGTCAGCCCCAGCTCGCGCGCCACCACGGCGCGGTTCCAGCGCGCCTGCGGGTGCTCGGGCATGGCCTCCAGCGTGGCGTCCAGCAGGGTCAGGGCTTCGTCGGCGTGGCCGCGCAGGATGGCGACGGCGGCCAGGTCACTGTCGCGGTCCAGCGAGGGCGACGCGCGCCTGAGGTACGCGAGCCCCTGCTCCGTGTCGCCATGCAAGAGGTAGCTGATGCCCACCCCGTGCGCGTCGCCGCGCTCCTCCAGGCGGGACAGCGCGCCCAGGGGCACCGCCGGGGCCAGCACGTCCCGTCGGGGGGGCGCATGGGGGCGGTATC
>NZ_RAWN01000123.1:0-30721 GCF_003668895.1 Corallococcus sp. AB045 | reverse complement strand
GGCCATTACGTCCCCCAGGCGGATTTTGACCTCCCTCTCCAGGGTTCGTGCCCGGAGGGCCGGTGTTGGTGGGTGGGGACAGGGGGGCGATAGATTCGCGGGCCATGAGCCCCGAGACGAAGTCCCCATCACGTGAGCCGGGCCTCGGAAGTCAGTTCCTGCTGGACGGGGTCCAACGGCTTTCCACCGAGACAGGCAGCTCCGATGCGCCCCTCACGCCGGGCGCCGTGCGGCTCCGCGCGCTGTGGACCCTGGCGAAGGGCTCGGGCCTGGTGCTGCTGGGCGCCGTCATCATGGGGGGCCTGGTCTGGCTGCGCATTGGCGGCGACGGCGGATGGGCACAGTTCCTGGTGGCGCCCACGTACTTCCTGGGCGCCGCCTATGTCATCGCGGGGCTCACGGGCCTGCTGACGGGACGCCCGTGGGACCGCACGCCCTTCTGGGTGAAGCTGCCGATGATGATCCTCGGTGCCCTCCTGGTGTTCACGGCCGGCATCGTCATCAGCGTCGTGGGCATGGAGGCCCTGCGCTCGGACACGGACTCAACGCAGGGGGCTCAGGTGGGCGCGAGCGAATGATTCGAAGTCGCGCGGCGCGCGGCCGTGCCCCGGAGCACAGGGGCCGTCACGTTGCCAGGGCACAACCCTCTCAAAGGCAATAGGTCCAGAGGGTGATGAGGCCAATGCCAGGCCAACACTTCCGGCATCGGTCGGTGGACTTCTCTCTGGTTAATGCAATTAAATCAAATTAAGCGGCTTTGACGCGTAATTTCGCTCTTGGTAGGGATCAGGCGTCCCGGCAATCGCATTCCCGAGCGAGCTGGGACGTCACCCCTGCATGGAGGCGATGTGATGAAGCGTCAAAGCCTGTTCCTGGCCTTGTTGGTGTTGCCGTTGCTGGCGTGCGGCGGCATGGACGTGCCGTCGGAGGAGACGACGTCTGACGTGGAAGTGGGCAGTGTGGAGTCGCAGCTGCAGCCCAACTGGGCGTCGTGCAGTGGAGACTCGGACTGCGTCTCCAATCGCTGTGGCTGCAACGGGGGCACGACCCGCGTGTGTCTGCCGAACTCGACGTATCCGAAGCAGTGTGGCAACTGGACGGCGTGCAGCAGCGATTCGCAGTGCACGTCCAACTGGTGCGGCTGCAACGGTGGGCAGGTGCTGGTCTGCCTGCCGAACACCAGCTATCCGAAGTACTGCACCTGAGCCGTCCGCGCCGCCGCCCGTCGCCCGGGCGGTGGCGTGTTTCCCTTGGGTGTGCGGCTTCAACGCCAGACGTTCATGTGGGCTCGGGCGAATGATTCGAAGTCGCGAGGGGGCCGGCTGGTGACCCGGAGCACGGTGTCCGTCACGCGGTTCTCCGCTCCGTCCCGGATGGACGTATCGAGCAGCGTGAGGAAGCGCGCGTAGATCTCCGGCATGCCGGAGGCCTGAAGGTGCCGTTGGGCCTCCTCCGGCGTCGCATGCACGTGCCGGATGGGGCGGCCCGACACGCGGGACAGGATGGCCGCGAGGTCGTCGTAGCTCAGCGCCTGGGGCCCGGTGATGACGTGCGCGGTGTCATGGGACACGGCATCCGCCAGCGCCCGGACGCCCACCGCCGCGATGTCCGCCGCATCCACGAAGCCCACCCGTCCCTGGCCGGTGGCCGTCACCAGCGCGCCGTCGCGTTGGATGCTGCCCGCGTGGTGGTGGCTGGGGCTGATGAAGTTCTGCATGAACCATGACGGCTGGAGCACGGCCCACTCTGGCGCGTGCATGCGCAGGAAGTGGTGCACCTGTCCCAGCCCCGGGCCCGCCTCCGGCACGGCGGACGCGGAGAGCAGGACGACCCGCCGCACGCCGCCATCCAGCGCGCGCTTCAGGACGGAGGTCATGAGGACGGACGGGTCCTCCACCAGCGCGGGCGCCAGGACATACATCCGGTCCACGCCCTCCAGCGCGGCTTCGTGCGTGGATGGATCCGCCCAGTCGAAGCGCACGTGTTCGGCGGCGGCGACGGGCGGCCGCGTGTCGCGCGTGGCGGTGCGCACCGTGAAGCCCTCCGCCGTGAGCCCTTGCGCGATGGGACGGCCCGTGTTGCCGGCGGCTCCGATGACGAGGATGCGCGTCATGCCTGCTCCCGGGTGAAGGACTCGAAGGCGCCGCGGGGTGCGGCCAGCGGGTTCCAGTATTCGCGGTAGTGCACGATGCGGCCGTCGCGCACCTGCATCCGCATCACGTAGTCCTGTTCGTAGGGGATGTTCCCGGGCAGCAGCGTCGCGGAGCCGTGCACCTCCATCCAGCCCGTCGTTTGATCCACGCTCGGGTAGCGCTGGACGTTCGTGAAGGTGAGCCCCTGGAAGTGCCTGGTGATGGGCGCGAAGTAGGCGCGGATGGCTTCGATGCCCTCCAGCCGGGCAGAGCCGCCGAGCGAGGGGGCATAGGGGAACTCGACGATGGCGTCGTCCGCGAAGAGCGTCAGCCAGCGCTCGACGTCCGTGGCGATGAGCGCGAGGTGCGCGTCCATCAGCCGTGCCAGGTCAGGGGAAGTGCGGTCCATGTGCGGCCTCCAGCAAGAGGTGATGGACCAGGAATAGGCCGCCCGTTATGGACGCTCCATGTCACTGCGTCCAAAAGAACTGTCTCCAAGTCCAATGCCTCCGGATGGAAAGACAGATGTGGTCTCCGACGTGCTGGAGACGCTGCGGTTCAAGACGCTGCTCTTCGGCCGCTTCGAGCTGGGGGCACCCTGGGCGGTGCGCATGCCCCGCAAGGCCAACGCATCCTTCTACGTGGTGGCGCGCGGAAGCCTGCGCCTCCAGGTGGAGGGCACGGCGAAGCCGGTGTTCCTGTCCGCCGGAGACGTGGTGCTGCTGCCCCGAGCGCCCGCGCACGTGCTGGATGACGGCGGCCGCCGCACCCCTGCCGCGAGCGACTTCATCCCGTCCCAGATGCTCCGCCCACCCGCCACGAGGCTGGGGGGAACCGGGCCGCTTACCACGCTGATCACCGGCTGCTTCCAGTTCGGCGCGGACCCCTCGCATCCGCTGCTGCGGGCCTTCCCCTCCATCATCCGCCTGTCCACGCAGGAGGGGCAGGGGACGCCCTCGCTCGCCGCGAGCGTGCAGCTCATCACCGCGGAGACCGCCCTGCCGGGGCCGGGCAGCGCGCTGGTGCTGGGCCGGCTGGCGGACGTGCTGCTCGTCCACGCGCTGCGGGCCCAGACGTCACTTGGAGGAACAAAGCAGGCGGGCTGGAAGGCGCTGGCGGACCCCGCCATCGGGAACGCGCTCGCGCTGATGCATGAACAGCCCGGCACCCCATGGACGGTGGAGCGGCTGGCTCGGTCCGTGGGTGTGTCGCGCTCCGGGTTCGCCGCGCGCTTCCACGCGCTGGTGGGAGAGACGCCGCTGCACTACCTGGCCAACTGGCGGATGATCCGCGCCGCGCGCTGGCTGCGTGAGTCCACCGACAGCCTGGACACCATCGCCGAGCGCGCCGGCTACGAAAGCGGGCCCGCCTTCAGCAAGGCCTTCAAGCGCCGCTGGGGCGTGGGGCCCGGAGCGTATCGGCGTGCGCCCACGGACAGTGGAGCCGGCGGGCCCCGTGTTGACCTGTAACAGCCATCCGTAGCGAGTGCGCTCCATGCGGAGCGCACTCGCACCACCACCCGTGCGGCCGCGCGTCAGACTTCAGCGCGCGCCGCGGGTCTTGGCTTTAGTAGTAGCAGCGCCAGTAGTCGTACCCTTCCCCGTCGCAATAGCAGAAGGCATGGCCCACACCCCCGGGGCGAATACACGTACGCGGGTTGGCCCCAGCAGATGGACATGACATGCCATCCAACACCTCGCACTCAAGCAATGCCGAGGAGGTGACGTCGGGCGCCGTCTGGCTTGCCGTGTCATCCACGGTCGCGGGCTCCATCGCGCCACCACAGCCAACGAGCAGCCCGAACATCAACGCTGAAATAAGTCCACGCATGTGTCCTCCAGGTTGAGAGTCATTGCAAGGGTAACACTACTTCGTGATTGAACTCAATATGCCGTGCAATGTGTCGCAGTACGTCAGCACCGCGTCTGGCATGGCGTCTTGACAGCCCCTGACGGAGAGTGAGTCTGGACGGCTCAGGAGCAAGGGCTGCCTTCAGCTGTCAGGAGTTGCTGGCTGTAAGTCGCGCATAATCTGGAAGGCCTTATTTCTCCCTCCAGGAGTGTCCCCCATGCATTTGCGCCTCCATCGCTTGTTCTTCTCCGTCACCTCCTCCCTGGCCGTGGTGTCCACGCTGTGCGCCGGAATGACTGCTTCGGCGGATCCGCTGACGGGCGTGTACCGGGGCGAGGTGTATTCGCAGCCGAACGCGGTGAACGCGTACTCCACCTGGCTGGGCTTCGACGTGAAGATGGGGCAGGGGCATCAGGCGAAGGACTCGTGGGGCAACATCGAGAACCCGGGCTGGCAACTGGGCGCGTGGCGCACCTGGGTGAAGGCGAAGCCAGGGCGGCGCTTCAACTATTCGGTGGCGATGTTTCCCAGCGGGCAGGGCACGCTCGCGGCGTGCGCGTCTGGTGCGTATGACCCGCGCTTCAAGAACCTGGCGACCAACCTGGTGGCCTACGAACTCCAGGGCACCATCATCCGGTTGGGCTGGGAGTTCAGCGGCAATTGGATGCCCTGGTACTCTGGCAATGGCCAGCAGGCGAACTTCGCCGCGTGCTTCCGCCGCATCGTGACAGCCATGCGCACGCAGCAGCCGAACGCGGGCTTCGAGTTCGACTGGAACCCGAACTACGACATCTCCGCCGCGGACCTGAGCGCCACGTATCCGGGCGACGCGTACGTCGACTACATCGGCCTGGACATGTACGACCAGGGCTGGAACGGCGCCTATCCGATTCCGGCGGGCTGCTCGGGTTCATGCGCGCTCACGCGGTGGCAGTCGGTGTGGAACGCGCAGTTCGGTCCGGCGCTGACGAAGTTCAAGAGCTTCGCCCAATCCCACAACAAGCGACTGTCCGTGCCGGAGTGGGGCGTCAACGACGCGGCCACGAACGGCGGCGGGGATGACACGTACTACGTGCAGCAGATGCTGGCGTTCATCTTCAACCCTGCGAACAACGTGGGCTACCACTCGTACTTCGACATCCAGGCGCCGGACGGTCACCACCAACTGTCCAGCGCGGACAACAACGGCGGCAACACCTTCGTCACCGGCTTTCCGAATGCCGCGGCGGCCTTCAAGGGCTTCTACGCGAACCAGAACCCGCAGCCCGCGCAGCTCTCCACCACGAAGGCCACGGTGAGCCCAGCGACGGTGACGCGCGGCCAGTCCTTCAACGTGACGGGCACCGTGACGTCCTCCGCCGCGCTCACGCTGGTGGTGAAGTATGAGATCCACAACGCGACCGGCTCCGCGCTGGCGACGTCCACGGCGTACACGAACCAGGCGTTCACGGCGGGGCAGACGCGCGGGTACACGTCCGCGTTCACCCTTCCCACGTCGCTGAGCGCGGGCACCTACCGAGTGGACACGCTCGTCTACACGGCGGACTGGTCGCGGACGCTGCTGTACCGCAACGACACGACGTTCACCGCGAACTGATGGGGGGGCGGCGCCTTGCAGTCGATGCCAGCTCCAAGGCCTGCTCCATCGTCTCCGCCCACTCCAGCAGGCATGAGGGGTCGACCACGAAGGTCACTTCAACGCGGGTCTTCACGCTGGAGTAGTACAGCGTGAAGGCCGGCTTGTATGGGCCGCAGTGCATGCCTTCGCGCATCCCGACCTCCATCGTGCAGGTGGCCTCGTGTCCCTCCGGTTCCAGGTCCACTCCGAAGTCCTCCTGGGTGACCTGCCAGTGGCGCAGGTGGTCCAGCAGGTCCTCCATGCGGTCCCGCAGCACGACCACCTGCGGGAGTCGGAACGCATAGTCCTCGACCACCTTCCCGGCGGGGGACCTGTCACGGCTGAAGTAGGTCCCCGTCGTGCGCAGCTCGAGGAGCAGGCACGGCTCGTCGTTGATGCGAACCGGGCGCAGGATGGCGCCCTCCAGGGTGTCGTAGCCAGCGTTCGAGGGAAGGCGGAAGCTCGTGCTCAAGCCTGCGCCCTGACGGGCCTCACGGCGCTGAACTGACGGGCGTCACCAGCAGCCGGACCGCCTCCACGACGGAGCGGCGCCGCCGGCGGAGCTCCGCGGGCGTGGGCGGCGTGGCCGTGGCGCAGTACGATAGCGGGAAGGCCCACGTCTTGGACAGCGCCAGCACCAGTGCCAGCAGCTCGTCCGACGCGAAGTGCTTCGATACCAGCCCCTCCTTCTGGGCCTTCGCGATGGCGGCCGCCTTGTGCTGGTTGCTGCGCGCGACAGGCTCCGGGATGTCCACGGAGGGGCCGTGCTCCAGCTCGTACCAGGTGGCAGCGATGGCCTCGCCGCCGCTGCACCTGGTGCTGGGCAGTGACGCGTTCGAGCTGTCACAGCAGAAGCTGGACGCGCTCAAGGCGGAGGACCAGAAGTGGAAGGACCTCTCCGTGTCCACCGACTTCCCGGAGGCCCGCGCTCCGGCCCCGCGCCTCTGACGGCTACCAGAGGTTGCGGCCGTCCACGAACTTCACGCGCACCGCGTCCAGGTTGAAGTCGTTGAACAGGCGCGCGTTGAGGCCCACCTTGAACCTGCCGGGCACGGGCGCGTTGTCCTCCCACGCGGGCATGTCCGTCCACGTGCCGCAGCCGCACTGCTGGCAGTGGTGGTGCGCCACGGGCTCGTTGCGCGCGTAGGTGGCCACCTGGTCGCGGCTCATGAACGTCACCTGCTCGGGCTCGTAGTAGGCCCAGAGCACGCCGCGCTTGGAGCAGAACGTGCAGTTGCAGCGGGTGACGTCCCTGGGCGGCGCGCTCACCTCGAACCGCGTCGCACCGCAGTGACAGCTTCCCTTCAAGGTCCCGGCTTCGCTCATTCCGCCATCATCCAGAGCGCGACATTTCCTGGAAGCGCGGTGCGCGCACGGTGTTCGTGCGTCGACGCTCGCACCGTGAGCACGGGTGCCTTCCGCATGCCTTGACAGGTCTGGGGGCAGTCGTGAGGATGCAAATCATTATCAACTTGGAACCAAGAGACGAGGTCGCGCGGTGGACGCGATGTTGAGCCTCGCCGCGCTGTGCTTCTGCGTGTCGGCGGTGTCGTGGATGGGCGTGGGTGGCCGTGCGCGGTGGAGCGCGGCCGTGCCGGGGCTCGCGTCGCTGGGGTGCTGCGTGGGTGATTTCGGGTGGGTGGCGGGGCTGCTGGTGCTGCTGGTGCTGGCGATGACGGCGGCCTCGGCGCTGGTGCTGGTGCTCTCGTCCCGGCCTTCGCGTGCGCGCACGTTCGCGTGGGTGAGTGGCGTGGCGGGACTGGTGCCGGTGGCGCTGATGGGCGTGGGCCGATGAGCGCGGGTCGCGGTGACAAGGCTGCGAACCACTCCGTCGCGCGGACGCTGGCGACGGTGCTGGGTGCTCCGCTCGCGGCGTTCGCGGTGGGCGCGGCGGTGATGGCGTTCCTGCCGGTGTCGGGGCCGTGGGCCTTCGCGCTGGGCTTCCACGTGGTGCTGCCGGTGTGGGTGGGGCTCGCGTGCGCGTTGCCGCTGGCTCGGAATGGCCGGGTGGCGTGGGGCGTGTGTCTGGCGGTGGTGGTGCCGGTGGCCGTCGCGCTGGTCGTGCGGGGGCCGCGATGAAGCTGTCGCCCCGGACGTTCCGCATCCAGTTCGACCTGCATGCGTGGGCGGGTGTCGTCGCCAGCCTGTTCCTGTTCGTCATCTTCTTCTGTGGCGTCTTCGCGATGTTCCGCGAGGAACTGGAGGTGTGGCAGGAGCCCGCGCTCCATGTCGCGCCGCCCTCGGGGTCGCCGCCGTCGTTCGACCTGATGCTCGATCGGGTGCGGGAGCAGGGGCGGCTGCCGCGCGGCGCTCACGTGGGAATGCTCACGCACGAAGAGACGCGGTTCATCACTGCGTACCTCTTCGAGCCCACGGGGATGCGCGTGCTGTGGCTGGACCCGCTCACCGGCACCGCGCTGCCGGAGCGCAGCCGGCTGGCGAGCGAGCTGTACTGGATGCACTTCTTCTACCGGGTGCCCTGGGGGATGGAGTTCACGGGCCTGGTGTCGGTGGCGCTGCTGGTGGCGCTGGTCAGCGGCCTGTGGATCCACCTGAGGGACCTGCGCGCGCAGTGGTGGCGCTTCCGGCCCACGGTGAAGCCGCGCTTCTCCGCGTCGGACGCGCACAAGGTGCTGGGCGTCTTCGGGCTGCCGTTCACCGCGATGCTGGCGTGGACGGGGGCGGTGCTGTGCCTGGCGGGGCTGGCGGCGCAGGGCTTCGGGAGCACGGTGTACCGGGGGCAGGCGGACCGGGTGACGAAGCTGCGCGGCTACAGCACTCCCGTGCGAGAGGCGGCGGGAAAGGACGCGCCCATGCTGTCGCTGGACACGGTGGTGGACCGGGCGCGCGCGTCGGTGCCGGGCGCGGAGGGCACGCCCCGCTACGTGGAGCTTCACGGCTACGGCGATGCGCGTGGCTGGGCGGGTGTGTACTTCCAGTTGTCCCCGCTGGGGCCGGACCACTTCGCGCACGTGGACAGCGTGAGCGGAGAGACGTTCGGGTCGAGCATGGAGTCCCGCACGCCGAACTTCACCTTCGAGCGGCTGCTCTTCGACCTGCACGCGGGCCGGTTCGCGGAGGCGCTGATGAAGCCGCTCTACGCGCTGCTCTCGCTGGCGATGTGCGCGGTGCTCGTCACCGGCAATCTCATCTGGCTGGAGCGCCGAGACCCGCTGCGCACGCGCAGGGGCAACCGCGTGCTGGAGCGGCTGACGGTGGGGGTGTCCGCGGGGCTCGCGTTCGGCACGGCGGTGTATTGCGCCGCGAACCGGGTGCTTCCGTGGGCGATGGCGCGGCGGGCGGACTGGGAGTTCGGCCTGTTCCTGGGCGCGTGGGCGTTGGGCGTCGTGATCGCGCTCGTGCCGCGAGGGTCGTCACTCCGGGTGGGCAGTGTGCTGTCCGCGGCGGCCGCGGTGCTGTTCGGCGCGGTGGTGGTGGGCGACGTGCTGACGCAGGACGTGAACCTGTTCACGGCGCTGTCGCGCGGCCTTCCCCCGGTGTTCATGGCGGAGGTGTTCCTGGCCGCGATGGCACTGGGCTGCGGCGGGCTCGCGTGGGGCCTGCGCAGGCGGAAGACGGCGGTGCCCGTGTCCGGTGGTGCCGCGACCGAAGGGCCCCTCGTCAATGCGTGAGGCCCGAGCGGCCGTGAAGCGCGGCGGGCGCGAGAGGGACTTCCCAGCAGCGCGGTTGTGAAGCCTGAGTGCACGATGCGCGCCAGGCCCCAAGTACCCATGCGGTCCACCTCGCATCCGAGGCGGTCCCCCTGGGCGCGGTCTTCCAAAACCTGTCCGACAGTCGGACAGGTTCGTGCTGCGCGGGGGGATGGCAGTCCCGGAGCAGCGGACCTCCAAAACCTGTCCGACAGTCGGACAGGTTCTCGCTGTCCGGGCGGAAGGGCCCGGGCCACGGACTCTCAAAAACCTGTCGGACAGTCGGACAGGTTCCCGCTGCCCGGGCGGAACGGAGTCCCCGTGCCACGGAGTTCCAAACCTGTCGGACAATCGGACAGGTTCTCGCTGCCCGGGCAGAGCAGTGGCTCCTCCGTGGCACGGACTCTCAAAACTTGTCCGACAGCTGGACAGGTTCCCGCTGCCCGGGCGGAACGGAGGCCCCGTGCCACGGAGTTCCAAACCTGTCGGACAGTCGGACAGGTTCCCGCTGCCCGGGCGGAGCAGTGGCTCCTCCGTGGCACGGACTCTCAAAACTTGTCCGACAGCTGGACGGGTTCTCGCTGTCCGACGGAACGGAGCTCCCGAGCCACGGGCTTCCAAACTTGTCGGACAGTCGGACAGGTTCCTGAGGCTTGGGCGGAGCGGTGGCTCCTCCGTGGCCTGGACTCTCAAAACCTGTCCGACAGTCGGACAGGTTCTCGCTGGCCGGCGGAAGGGAGTCCCCCGGGCCACGGAGTTCCAAACCTGTCGGACAGTCGGACAGGTTCGTGCTGCTCGGACCGCGGAGCGGTTCCCTGCGCCACGGACTTCCGAGCCTGTCGGGCAGTCGGACAGGTTTCCGCTGCCCGGGCGGAGGGGAGCTCCCTCGCCACGGACTTCAAGACTTGTCCGACAGCCGGACAGGTTTTTTCGGTGCGCCGCCGACGGGGCGTCCCGGCGGGGTTCTCACCTTCTCACCCATGGGGACAACCTTCGTGTCCGCGGGCCTAGTGCTAGGGGGGAGTCCCTTCAACGCGTGACCGTGGCGCTTCCACGCGTCTCGAGGCGCGGCAGCGGGGAACGACATGCGGCCCTCGCTGGCGGAGACGTGCCAGACAAGGGCCCCGTGGATGCAATCGTGGGTGAGGGCTTCAGGCCCTCGTGACGGCTACCAGGTGTAGCCGACCGTGGCGGACGTGCGGCGGCGCTCGCCGTAGAAGCAGGCCGTCGCGGAGCTGCACGAGGACACGTAGGTCTTGTCCGCCACGTTGGAGGCGTTGATGGCCGCGCGCCACGGGCCGCGCTCGTAGTGCACGCTCGCGTCCACCAGTGTGAAGCCCGGGACCTCCAGCGTGTTCTCGCGGTCCGCGTAGGAGCTGCCCACGCCGCGCACGCCCGCCGCCGCGCCGAAGCCGCGCAGCGCTCCGTCCTGGAACGTGTAGTCCAGCCACAGCGACGCCAGCACCTCCGGCACACCCACCGGGCGCTTGCCCAGCTCCAGCTCCGCCCCTTCCGTGATCTCCAGCGAGTACAGCGACGCGGAGCCAATCAGGCTCAGCCCGCGCAGCAGCGTGGCGTTGGCCTCCACCTCGAAGCCGCGCGAACGGACCTCGCCAATCTGCAGCTGGTTGAAGGCGCCATCCGTCGTCACGAAGTTCTGACGCTTCAGCTCGAACACTGACAGGCCCACCAGCACCGGGAACACATCCGGCTGGTACTTCACGCCCGCTTCAAGCTGCTGGCCCTTCTCCGGCTCGAACAGCGAGCCGTCCGACTTCGTCCCGGCCACCGGGTTGAACGACCTGGAGAAGCTCACGTATGGCGCGACGCCGACGTCGAAGCGGTAGAGCAGACCCGCGCGGCCGCTGAACGCGCTCTCGCTGCCGTCGTAGCTGGACGTGGGCGCGAGCTCGTTGTCCACGTCCATGCCCACCCAGTCATGACGCCCGCTCAGCACCAGGCTCAGCCGGTCGCCGATGCGCAGCTGGTCCTGGAGGTAGACGCCCAACTGGTTCTGCGTGGACTGGTTCAGCGTGTAGCGCGTCTCCGTGGGCGTGTAGTCGCCGCGCACGGGGTTGAGCAGGTCCAGCGGCGCGCCCGCTTCGTAGCCCTGCTCGTCGTTCAGCACGTAGTTCTTGAAGTCCACGCCCGCGAGCACCAGGTGGCGCACGGGGCCGGTGCTGAAGCGCACGTCGCCCTGCGTGTCCACCGTGAAGAGGTTCGCGGTCGGCCGGGTGACGAAGTTGCCGCGCGACAGCTGCGCGTCCGCCGGCTCACCCACGTAGCCCACGCCGTAGAGCGTCTGGAAGTCCAGGTCCAGGTGCGCGTAGCGCAGGCTTTGCCGCAGCGTGAAGGTGTCGTTGAAGCGGTGGGAGAACTCGTAGCCCGCCCAGGACTGGTTGCGCTGGAAGTGGTCCAGGCTCTTGTCGCTGGTGAAGAGGTTGGTGGGGATGCGGCCATGGGGCGCGTCCACCACGGTGCCCACGTACGGCAGGAAGTTCTGCCCCTGCGTGCGATCCGCCATGAAGCTGCCGTGCAGCGTCAGCGCCGTGTTCTCCGTCGGCGCCCAGGTGAGGGCCGGCGCGATGAAGAGCCGGTTGTTGTCCGTCTCCTCCACCTGCGTGCCGCCGCCGCGCGCCAGCGCCGTCACCCGGTAGCGCCAGTGGTTGCCCGAGTCGATGGCGCCGCCGAAGTCCACGGCCGCGTAGCCGTTGGCGAACTCGTTGACGCTCAGCTCCACGTGCCGGATGTGCCCTTCCACCGGCGGACGCTTGCCCACCATGTTGAGCAGGCCGCCCGGAGACGTGCCGCCGTACAGCACGGAGGAGGGGCCGCGCAGGGTCTCCACGCGCTCCAGGCCGAAGGTCTCCAGGCGCCAGGTGGCGAAGCTGCTGGAGTAGAGCTGGAGCCCGTCCAGGAAGTAGCCGCCCTCCTGGGACGCGAAGCCGCGAATCAGGAACCAGTCGTTGCGCGGATCCGCGCCGAACGTGTCCGCGCGCACGCCCGGCGTGTAGCGCGTGGCCTCCGTCACGGACTGCACCTGCTGCGCGTCCATCTGCGCCCGGCCCACCACCGACACCGACTGCGGCATGTCGCCAATCGCGGTGTCCGTCTTCGTGCTGCTGCCGCTGCGGCGCGCGGTGTAGCCCTGCACCGGGCCGTTGGCGCGCTCGCTCTCCACCACCACCGTCTTCAGGTAGAGGTCGCCTTCCCCCAGGACTTCACCCGCGACGGGAGACTGCTCGGGCTCCTGGGGCGCGACCGGCTCCTGCGCCAGGGCAGGGGAGGCGAGGAGGGAGAGGGCGGCGCCAAGCAACGCCCCCGGGACGAGGTGGCGCGGACGGCTGCGGAACGGAGTGGCAGGTTGAGAATGATTTGCGAAATCAGGGGCTTGTCGCGTAACACGCGCCCCCTGAGGCGGCAAGCCGGGAGTCGCCCACGCCCTCCCGGTCCTCGCCTCGCCACACCGGATGTCTGCCTTCAAAGCCCCGGGTATGTGTTTACCCGGAGCTGTCTTTCCCTGCCATCCGAGGGGGCCGGGTTTCAGGCTCGCTCGACGCGAAGCTTCGCGGGCAGGCCGTTGAGGCTGGCCTCCTCCTCCGTGCCGGTGAGGCCCTGGGGGCCCACGTGGATTTCGGAGGCGAGCGTCTCGCGAGCAATCTCGTCGCGGGCGGCGTCGACCACGCGCTTCACGCGGTCATCGCCGTCCACCCACAGGCGGATGCGGTCGGTGTAGCCCAGGTTCATGTCCTTGCGGGAACCCTGCACGCGCGCCAGCAGCTCGCGCACCAGGCCTTCGTCCACCAGGGCTTCCGTGAGCTGCGTGTGCATCACCACCACGCCCACGCCTCCGCCCGCGGCGGCGTAGCCCGGCTGCGCCTCCACCAGCGTCTCCAGCTCCTCGGCCGGGAAGACCATGTCCTCGCCGCCCACGTTCAGGGCGACCTTGCCCGTCTGGAGCAGCTCCTGGTGCAGCGCGCGGCCATCACCCGAGTCGAACGCCTTGCGCACCGGCGCGAGCTTGGGGCCCAGCCGGCTGCCCATGGCGCGCAGGTTGGGCCGCACGCGGTAGCGCACCACGTCCGCCTCCGGGCTGCCCGGCTCCACCAGCTTCACGGTGTGCACGTTCAGCTCGTCGCTGATGAGCGCCTGGTACACCGCCACGCGCTCCGTCAGCTCACGGCGCGACAGGATGACGTCCGCGCGCGACAGCGGCTGGCGCACCTTGAGCCGGTTGTCCGTGCGGACCTTGAGGCCCAGCGACACCAGCTCGCGAACGGCGCCCATCTCCGCGGCCAGCCCCTCGTCGATGAGGCTCGCGTCCACGTCCGGGAAGCTCGCCAGGTGCACGCTCTCCGGCTGCGACGCTCCCCACGGCTTGCCCACCAGGTTGCCCCACATGTCATCCGCGAAGAACGGGATGAAGGGCGCGGACATGGCGGTGATGGTCGTCAAGGCTTCGTAGAGCGTGAAGTACGCGTCCTGCTTGTCCTGTTCGAAGCCCGGCGCCCAGAAGCGCTCGCGGCTGCGGCGCAGGTACCAGTTGGACAGCGCGTCCACCAGCGCCACCATCCGCTGGGCCGCGTCGTACACCTGATAGGTGTCCAGCGCCTTCGCCACGTCGCGCAGGGTGAGCTGCACCTCGGAGAGGATCCACCGGTCCAGCACCGGCCGGGCCTTCACCTCGCGCCAGCCCTGGCTCTTGCGGATGGCCAGCCACGGCGCCTCCGTGCTGGTCGCGGTGCCCTTCGCCGGGTTGAAGCCGTCGATGTTCGCGTAGATGGTGAAGAACGAGTAGACGTTGCGCAGCTTGACCTGGAAGTCCTTCTGCAACAGCCGCACGTTCGCCAGCGAGTGGCGCGTGTTGGACCAGGTGGGGCTGGCCGCGTAGAAGAACCACCGGAACGCGTCCGCGCCCGGCGCCTTGGTGGCGGGGTCCTTGAGCACCACGCGCTCGGTGGCCGCCAGCCGGGGCACCTCCACCGGCATCACGTCCACGCCGCGCGCGGAGGGCTTCACGTCCAGCTGCTGAAGCTCCTGCGGCGCCAGCAGCACCACGCGGCGCTTGAGCTTCTTGTGCACCTTCACGGTGACGCTGACGGGCGCGTCCGGCCGGTCCGGGCGGAAGAGCAGCACCTTCGCGCCCTCCTGCGTGTCCAGGCCCTCCAGGTCCTCGCGCGCGATGAGCGCCACGCCGGGCTCCGCCGGGACGCCGGCCTCCGTGGCGGTGAGCACCGCGAAGTCCATGCGCACCTCGTCCAGGATGATCTCCGGCGGGGTGTAGTTGCCCTTGGACTTGGACTCCTTCTTGCCCTCCTTGTCGGAGACGTGGCCCAGCACGATGCAGCTCTTGTACGGCATGGGCCACTCACGCTTGGGCGTCAGGCCCATGCGCTTCTGCGTCTCCTCGTCGAAGAGGAGCGTGCTCACCATCAGCAGCGAATAGAACCAGCCGCGCGTCTGGTCGATGGCCTCCGAGATGAAGTCCGCCGGGAACGCGCGGTTGAACGTCTCCTTGCTGCCTTCCGCGTGCGGGAAGCCCCACTGCGCGAAGGGCATGCAGCCGGAGTCGAACCACACGTCCACCACTTCCGGGACGCGCTGGAACTTCCCACCGGAGCCGGCCTTCTCGTACGTGACCTTGTCGATCCACGGCTTGTGGACGAGCAGGTGCTCCGCGTTGGACTCGTGCGGCTTGCCGGCGAGGAACGCCTTCAGCTCGGCCTCCACGGCGGCCACGTTGTTGCCCGGCTTCTGGCGCAGCTCCGCGATGGAGGCCACGGCCTCCGTCTCACCCGTCTCGGAGTGGATCCACAGCGGCAGCGGCGTGCCCCAGTAGCGCTCGCGCGACAGGGCCCAGTCCACGTTGTTGGCCAGGAAGTCGCCGAAGCGGCCGTCCTTGATGTTCTCCGGGACCCAGTTGACCTGCTGGTTGTTCGCCTTGGCCTGCTCGATGACGGAGGTGGTGCGGATGTACCAGGCGGGGCGGGCGTACTGGATGAGCGGGTCTTCGTCCGCGCGCCAGCAGAAGGGGTACTCGTGGCGGTACTGCTCCGTGTGGATGAGCAGCCCGCGCTCCTTCAGGTTGCGCTGCAGGTCCTTGTCCGCGTCCTTCACGAAGCGGCCGGCGACGAGCGGCACCTCCTCCGAGAACGTGCCGTCCGGCTTCACCGCGCAGCGCATGCCCAGCGCATCCGGGTCCTGGAAGCGCGTGGCGTCCTTGCGGTAGGCCTTGTAGTCGTCCTCGCCGAAGGCGGGCGCCGTGTGGACGATGCCCGTGCCGCTGTCCAGCGTGACGAAGTCCGCCGGAATCACGCGCCAGCCCACCGTGTCCTGTCCGCCGTCCTTCAGGGGCAGCGTGGCGTCCGCCTCCTTCGCGAAGTACGTGTCGAAGGGCGGCGTGTAGCGCTTGCCCACCAGGTCGCTGCCCTTCTGCGTGGACAGCACGGGCAGGTCCTTCTTCAGCTTCTTGGCCAGCTCCTCGCGCAGCGCGGCGGCGAGGATGAGCTTGCGGTCGCCCGCGTCCACCGTGACGTAGTCCACGGATGGGTTCACGGCCGCGTACATGTTGGACGGCAGCGTCCAGGGCGTCGTCGTCCAGATGAGCAGCGACGTGTCCGGAGCATCGCGCAGCGGGAAGGCCACGTAGACGCTGGGGTCGTCCACCGTCTTGTAACCCAGGCCCACCTCCGCGGCGGACAGCGCGGTGCCGCCGCGCGGCCACCACCACACCACCTTGTGGCCCTGGTACAGCAGGCCCTTCTTGTAGAGCTCGGAGAGCGCCCACCACACGCTCTGCACGAAGCCGCGGTGATAGGTGACGTAGGCCTCGTTGAGGTCCACCCAGAAGCCGATGCGCTGGGTCAGCCGCTCCCACTCCCCCGTGTAGCGGAACACGGACTCGATGCAGCGCTCCGTGAAGGGCTCCACGCCGTACTTCTCGATCTCCGCCTTGCCGTGGATGCGGAGCTCCTTCTCCACCTCCACCTCCACCGGCAGGCCGTGCGTGTCCCAGCCCGCCTTGCGCGGCACGTAGTGGCCTCGCATGGTCTGGTAGCGCGGGAACAGGTCCTTGATGACGCGCGTGAGGACGTGGCCGTTGTGGGGCAGGCCGTTCGCGGTGGGCGGGCCTTCGTAGAAGACGAAGGAGGGCTTGCCTTCGTTCGCCTTGAGCGATTTCTCGAAGATGCCGCGCTCCTTCCAGAAGGCCAGGATGCGGCGTTCCTCGGCCGGGAAGTCCATCTCCACGGGGACCGCGTTGAACAGGGGCGAAGGCGTTTCAGGCATGGTGGCCTGCTTGATACCACCGGCCCGGCCCTTTGGCAGTGAATCCAGGCCCTTGCGAACCCGCCCGCACGCCGGTGGACAGATTTGCCTAAGCCGAAATTCGTGCAATTCGTGCCGGAAGGGTGACACCCTGACCGCTCCCCGGGCAGCCACTGGAGGTCCCCCGCGTGACGCACGTCCCCCCGAAGCCATCCCTCTCCTACCTGCTGGCGGCGCTGGTGCTGTGCCTGGGCGCAAGCAGCGCGAGCGCGCAGGTGTCCCGGACGCTGAGCACGCCGGGCCCCACGGCGCAGGCGCAGAAGGTCTACAACCTGCTGACCGACCTGGAGAACAACAGCCGCAACGGTGGGACGAAGCAGACCATCATGGGCCAGCACTGCGAGGCCCAGAAGGAGGCCTACGCGGGCGAGTACTGGGTGAAGGTCGGAGACATCTCCGGCCGGCGCCCGGGCTTCGTGGAGTTCGACTTCGGGCCGGGCAACTACAGGAACACCTACGCGGAAGCGTACGTGGACTACGCGGTGGGCTTCGCGCGAGACCGCTTCAGCTACGGCGAGGGCATCGTGGGGTTCAGCTTCCACATGTCCTATCCGGGCGCGCCGGTGAAGAGCTGGCCGAACAACTTCCGGCAGTCATGGATGGATTACAACTGGTTCGGCCGGGTCATCAACTGGCAGGCCAACACGGCGGAGTACCAGGCGCTGCTGAGGGATTTGTCCTTCGCGGCGGACAAGCTCGCGTACCTGCAGCAGCAGGGCGTGCCGGTGCTGTACCGCCCCTTCCACGAGATGAACAAGAAGGGGAGCGCGTCACCGTTCTGGTGGGCGAACCAGGACCCTGCTCAGTACAAGCAGCTCTGGAACATCACGCACGACTACCTGGTGAAGACGCGCGGTTTGAAGAACCTCATCTTCGTCTGGTCGCCGTACGAGTGGGACGGCACCTACGGCGGGGACCCGTGGAACTACTACCCGGGCAACGACCGCGTGGACGTGGTGGGCGTGGACATCTACCACGGCAATCCCTACTTCCCGGCCCAGTTCTACACGGGGCTCGCGGGCTACAACAAACCGCGCATGCTGGCGGAGACGGACAAGCTGCCGGTGCGCTGGGGTGACAGCCGTTACGGCACGGTGTCCGAGTTGGACTCGCGCCCGTGGGCCATCTACTCCGTCTGGGGCGACTCGCTCGTCTACAACCTGGGCACGACCAGCCCCAACGACTGGAACGTGTCCAGCAACTACAAGGCCATCAAGGACACGTATGGGTATTACAGCACGTACTGGCGCGTGCTGACCGGCGGGAGCAACGCGACCTACAACTGGGGCGCGTTGCGCTGAGGGCCGGGGCTCACCAGTTCGTGGGGCGGTAGTCCTTGAAGAAGTTGCCCCAGACGTACTCTCCGGTGTTCACGGCGGTGATGACGGGGTCCACGATGCGCGCGGCCCCGTCCAGGATGTCCAGCGGGGGCTGGAAGTCCAGCTCCTGCACCTTCCGCTCGGCATGCTGCGCGGGGTCCTCGTCGGTGACCCAGCCGGTGTCCGCGGCGTTCATGAAGATGTTGTCGCGCGCGTAGTCCGACGCGGACGTCAGCGTCATCATGTTCAGCGCGGCCTTGGCCATGTTGGTGTGCGGGTGCTTGTCCGTCTTCGTGCCGCGGGAGAAGCTGCCCTCCATCGCGGACACGTTGACGATGTGGCCCGGCCGCGAGCGGTCCTTCAGCATCAGCGGCTTCAACTTCCCGCACAGGATGAAGGGCGCCACCGCGTTCACCAGGTGCACCTCCAGCATCTCCGCGGTGCGCACCTCCGACAGCTTGAGGCGCCAGGAGTTCGTAGCCCGCAGGTCCACCTGCTGGAGGTCCGCGTCCAGCCTTCCTTGCGGGAAGAGGGCGCCTGTGTCGCCCTCCTGCTCCATGGCGTAGGGCACCAGCGACAGCGCCGCGGAGGAGTGGATGCCCAATGCCGGGTCGCCGCTGCGCCAGGTAGCCACGGGCAGTGACGTGTTGCCCATGTCGCCCGGGCCCAGCGCGGGACGGAGCGCGGCGATGCAGGCCTCATGGCCCGCGAGCAGCGCGCGCAGCTTGGGCGCCAGGGTGCCGGCGTCGCGCAGCTCGCCCTCCAGCAGGTGCTGGTAGAAGCCCGGGGGCCGGCGCACGGTCTGCGCGGCATTGTTGATGAGGATGTCCAGCCGCTCGTGCGTCTGTTCGATGTGGCGCGCGAACAGCTCCACGCTGGGCGCGTGCCGCAGGTCCAGGCCGTGCACCTGGAGCCGGTGGGCCCAGTCCGCGAAGTCCGGCTCGCGTGCGTAGCGGTGCACCGCGTCCTGGGGGAAGCGCGTGGTGGCGATGACGGTGGCGCCCGAGCGCAGCAGCATCAGCGACGCCTGGAAGCCAATCTTCACCCGCGCGCCGGTGATGAGCGCCACCTGGCCGGTGAGGTCCGCGCGCTGCGTGCGCCGGGCGTAGTTCAGGTCCCCGCACGGGATGCACATGGCGTCGTAGAAGAAGTGGAGCTTGCGGTACTCCCCCTTGCACACGTAGCACTTGCGCGGCACCTCCAGCAGGCGCTCCGGGCCCGCTTCCGGCGGCGGCGCGGGCAGCGCGGGCAGGCTGAGCACCGGCGCCTTTCGCATCATGCGGATCTCCGTGCTGGCGCGCACGGCGCGGTCGTTGGCGCGCTGCGCGTCCTTGCGCTCCTTCTTGAGCGCGCTCTGGAGCCGGTTCTTCGAGGCCTTGTCCGGGTGGACGAGCCGGCTGGCGCCGGCCAGCAGGGCGTGGTGGTCCTCGTCTGGGAGGCGGTGCAAGAGCACGCGGTGCCTGGCGAGCGTGTTGAGCAGCGCCGTGGCGCGGCGCACGTCCTCGACGGAGACATCGGGGGGCAGGGCCGTGTCGGCTTCGGGCGACGACGGCGGGAGGTTCTCGACGGCCAGATTCTTCACGCCCTGGTGCTTACCCTCCCGGGCGCGCCAGGGGAAGGTGCGGCTTGAGCGGGCCTGGAGGGCAAGCGGGCAGGGGCCTCCCCCCGGAGGGGGCTCCGAGGGGGAGGCGCCAGGAAGGGGAAGCGCCGCATCGCATGGTCGTCTGACGGGCCCAGGAAGCCCCGCGCCGCGGATGGGTCACGACGCCTTGAAGGTCTGGCTCCAGGTGGGGGCCACCTTCTCGATGAGCGTCACCAGCTCCGGCGGGATGTCTCCGGCGCCGGTGAGGGGGCGGACCTCCATCACGTCGTCGTTGCCCATGCCGCCGGGATAGCGGCGGGCCCACTCGATGGCCTCCTCCTTCGACTTCACCTCCAACACGTAGAAGCCGCCGATGAGCTCCTTCGTCTCCGCGTAGGGGCCATCCTTCACGCTGGACTTGCCGTCCTTGAAGACGACGTGCGCGCCCGGGGAGGGGCTGAGTCCCTCGGAGGCGATGAGCACGCCGGCCTTGTGCATCTCCTCGTTGTATTTCATCTGCGCGATGAAGACGGCCTCGTCGAAGGGCGCGTCCGAGTGCGTGGGCTCGAGGGTGGAGGGGCGGGGGATGAGCATGAAGCGCATGGGGGCTCCTGGGGTGAGGGTGTGGGGCGTGGCTCCATCCACACGACGAACGGCCGTGCGGTGGATCGACACGGATAGCTCACGCGCCGGTGCGCTTGAAGCACAACCCCGGGCTCAGTTCGACCGGGCCATCTCCACGGCGTCCGCGCCCGCGGGCTGGCGGAGCGGGGATGACGGGTCGTTCACCGCGCGCCAGATGGCCTCCGCCACGTCGAGCGACCGGGTGACCGGCCCCGACTGCTGCGCCGTCCTTCTGTCGAAGATGCTCCGCACGAAGCCGGAGTACGCCTCGGGGACGGAGACGCCCTGGTCCTGAATCCGGGCCTGGGCGTTCTGGGCGAAGGGCGTCTCCGGGGACCGCCCCGGAATCACCAGGCTCACCCGCACATTGAAGGGCTGGAGCTCCAGCGCGAGCGACTCGGTGAACGCGTTGAGCGCCGCCTTGCTCGCGCTGTACACGGCCAGCAGCGGGAGCGGCTTCAGCGTCGTGCCCGATGAGACGTTCACGATGACCCCCGACTTCTGCTGTCTGAACCCGGGTAGGAACGCCTGGGTCACGGCCATCGCACCGAACGTGTTCGTTTCGAAGGTGCCGCGGATTGTCTCCATCGACGTGCCTTCGAAGACGCTCATCAGGCCGACGCCCGCGTTGTTGACCAGCACGTCGATGGGGCCCGCGGCCTCCACCAGCTCGCGGATGCTTTGGGGGTCGGTGATGTCGAGCGGGAGCACGCGCAGGTGCTCCGAGCGGGGTAGCACGTCCTCGCGCGGCTTGCGCATCGTGGCGATGACCTTCCAACCACGCTCGAGGAAGTAGCGGGCGGTGTCGAGTCCGAAGCCAGACGAGCAGCCGGTGATCAAAAGGGTCTTCATGGCGGTTCCTGTCAGTGCGGGGTCCGGTGACAGGTATAGGGAGCGCAATCCGGACCTGCTACAACAGGGAGTCCAGATTTCATTCGCAGGAGTCCGGTCATGGTCGATCCCCTCGCGGAAGTGGTTTCGCTGCTCCAGCCGGGCGCCCCGTTCTCGAAGCTCGTCAGCGGCGCGGGCCGGTGGCGGGTGCGGCGCGCGGAGAATGGGAGGCCCTTCTACTGCGCGGTCCTCATGGGGCGGAGCCGCCTCGCGGTGGACGGACGCGAGCCGGTCATCCTCGAGAAGGGGGACTTCGTCCTGATCCCCGCGGCGTTCGACTTCACGACGTCGAGCATCGAGCCACCGAAGGGAAAGCACGAGACGCCTCGCATCGTGTTGCCCGATGGTGAAATCAGGAACGGCGTCCACCACGGCCCGCCCGATGTCCGGATGATGGTGGGGTACTGCGCCTTCGCCTCTCCGGACGCCAGCCTGCTCGTTTCGCTCCTTCCCCAGTTCGTGCACGTTCGCGGTGAGCAGAGGCTCACCGCCCTCGTGGAGCTCTTGAGGGACGAGTCGCGCGAACGGCGGCCCGCGCGCGAGGTCATCCTCGCCCGCCTCATGGAGGTGCTGCTCATCGAAGCGCTCCGCTCCACGGCGGGCATCGCGGCGTCGCCCGGCCTGTTGCGAGGGCTCTCCGACGAGCGCCTGTCCGTCGCGATCCGCCGGATGCACGAGCGCCCGACCCAGGCGTGGACCGTGGTGCAGCTGGCGAAGGAGGCCGCGCTGTCCCGTTCGGCGTTCTTCGAGCGCTTCAACCGCGCGATGGGCATGGCCCCGATGGAGTACCTGCTCGGCTGGCGCATGGCCCTGGCGAAGGACCTGCTGCGGCGCAAGCAGGAGGTCACCGTCGCCGAGGTCGCGGAGCAGGTCGGCTACAGCTCCGCGAGCACCTTCAGCGTGGCCTTCACCCGCCACGTCGGACTGCCGCCCACGCATTACGCGCGGGAGCAGCGCCAGGCACCGGACGCCGAGGGTGGGGACCCGTCACGGCGGGCCACCGGGCAGCCGGGCCCCGGGCGGTCCACCCGGAGGGGCGGCGGACGCACCCCCGCGAGTCGGACCCCGGTGGTAGAGCTGTCCCGCCATGGATGATCCCACCGACAGGGACCCGGAACGCCGCCGGGAGCCTCGCAAACCGAAGCCGCCCCGGAAGGTGTCGCAGCGCTACCTGGAGAACGCGGCGCTGCACTACCTCAAGAGGTACGCGGCCACGGTGAGCCAGCTCAAGCGCGTGATGATGCGCCGGGTGGACCGCTCCGTGAAGTTCCACGGCACCGACCGCGCGGAGGCCGTGGGCTGGGTGGACGCGCTGGCGGAGAAGCTCATCCGCAACGGCCTCATCAATGACCGGACCTACGCGGAGACGCGAGTGCACTCGCTGCGTGCGTCCGGCCGCAGCGCGCGTGTCATCACCCAGAAGCTGCGCATGAAGGGCGTGGCGCCGGAGCTGGTGCAGGAGAAGCTGGCGGAGGCCACCCAGGACGTGCCCGAGGACGCCGCCGCCCGCATCTGGGCGCGCAAGAAGCGGCTGGGCCCCTACCGGCGCGACCTGAGCACGCGCGAGGAGAACCGCAAGAAGGACCTGGCGGCGCTCGCTCGCGCGGGCTTCTCCTTCGCCATCGCGAAGCGCATCATCGACGGGACGGCGGACGACCTGCCGTCCCGCGACTGATGGCCCTGGGGCTCAGTACATCTTCAGGTCGTACTTCGCGGTGGGCGTGTAGTCGGACCCCGACGGCCGGTTGCGCGCGTCGGTGATCTTCACCGCGTAGACGCCATTCGCCACGACGTTCGCTGTCGCGCGGTAGACGAAGCAGGACGGGGTGATTTGCGAGCAGACGGTGCTCGACGTGCTGCCCACGAGCGCGCCCAGCGTGCGGGTGGCGTAGTTGTACGCGTAGATGTCGATGCGCATCCACGGGCCGTTGCGCAGGTTGTAGGTCTCCACCGTCATCACCTGGTTGATGGGCGTGGCCACCAGCACCCAGTCCACGTCGTTCTGGCGGTGGAAGGAGTGGTTGAGCTGCGGCGTGCCCAGGTACGAGGACGCGGTGGTGTGCGTGTTGTCGCTCTCGTACGAATCCGGAGGCGCCAGCAGGCAGTTGGCGGGCGGGCTGAAGCCGTCATTGACGCAGACGTTGCCCACGCAGTTGCAGCCGGAGGCGCAGTCCGAACCCGCGTTGCAGGCGCGCACGGGCGCCTGGTCACAGTGGCCCTCGGGCGGCGGCGGCCCGAACCCGTCCGGTACGCAGAATCCGCCCTGGCAGGCACAAGCCTCCCGGCATCCCAGGCTGTTCGTACAGGCCCGGGTCGCCAGCGCCGCCTCCTGCGTCTCCAGCGTCTCCAGCGCCGCGGGCTCGGGCGCCAGCGGCTGCTCCTCCACGGGGCCGCAGGCCACGATGAACAGCGCCAGCGCCGCCGCACTCCAATGAAGCATCTTCACGGGGGTCTCCTCGGGTGGGAATCCCGGAGAGGGACGCGGGAGTGCGCCTCCTGGAGGGGAATTCCTATTTCACCCAGAGTGAACTCTGCCCTCTGGGGGTTGGCCTGACAATCCTTGCCAAGTGCAACAATTTGGGATTCTTGAGACCTCGGAAAGTGCGTTGAACAGGCGCGTTTCCAAGCAGTGCGGAGCGTCTGGGAATGCGATGACATTGCTACTTTCCGGCGCGAGCATTCTTCTCTCGTCCCAAAAAAACCGCGGCCCGGCGTCCCTCCCGCGTGGTGGAAGGACACCGGGCCGCATGGGCCTGCTGTCTGGCTTTGACTACTCCTGGAGGTGTGTGACGGTCAGCGCCGGGTCTCCGGCGATCTCCGCCTCCGTGTAGCGCCGGTCCACCCACTGCTTCTGGGAGAACATCGCCGTCTGGTCCGCGAACCAGGGCGAGGCCGGGTTGGTGGACTGGGAGTAGGTGAGCACGGACTTCGCCACGGGGCCGGCGTCCGTGAAGGACACGGCCATGACGAAGCTGGAGCCCAGGACGGGCTCATACGTGCCATCCGGCAGGAGCTGGTTGGCGATCTGGTTGAAGCAGCCCTCGTCGTGGGCGCAGCCGTGCACCGGGTAGAAGATGCCGTTCTTGCGCTTGCCCTGCACGGAGCCCGTCGTCGCATCCAGCGGGATGTTGCGCTCGCGCAGCGTGCGGATGGCGGTGCCCAGCGCCTGGGCCACCTGCGGGTTCAGCGTGTTGAGCGTGCGCGGCGTGTTGACGGGGTCGTTCGCGTTGAAGGGCACCAGGTACGGCCCGCCGGTGGCACCCACCGCGGTGAAGAGGAACACGCGCCAGAGCAGCTCGCCCCGGCTGTCCAGGTCGCCCTTCAGGTCCCACGCGGCCAGCACGGGGCAGGCGGGGCGCAGGTCCTCGAAGGTGAGGTCCGGCATCAGCACGAAGGGTGTGCGGCGGCACAGCGACACCGCGGCGTCGCGCAGCAGCTCGCCGGAGTAGTTGCGGTTGTTGAACATCACCGTCTGGAGTTGCTCCAGCGTGAAGCCCTGGCCCTCCAGGCCGTCCGTGCCCGCGAGCCGGCCCTGCACCATCTTCAGGCCCAGGCGGGTGCGCAGGCTGCGCACGTTCTTCTCTCCGCCCAGGATGCGCGGGAAGCCGGTGAGCGGCTGGGCGGGGTTGGGCAGCCAGTAGCTGTCATTGGAGTTGGTGACGTAGTCGGCGCGGGTGAGGCGCGGCAGGCTGCCCGGGCCGAAGATGCCCGGCTCCACCGCGTCCGCGTCGCTGCCCAGCGCGCAGTCGGAGCGCGAGCCGTCCAGCACCGGCAGCCCCGCGCTCGCGAGCACCAGCAGCGGGATGGGGGACAGCACGCAGCGCAAAAGCTTCGCGTCGGTGACGTGCGGCACCACGCTCATGTCCGCGTAGTACGCGCGGCCCTGCGCGTCCGTGGCGATGGTGTTCACCCACGGGATGCCCTGCCAGGTGGCCTGCGCCGTGCGCAGCTCGTCCACGTTGGCCGCGCGGTCCATGGCGAAGAACGCGTCCAGCAGGCGCAGGTTGGAGGCGTTGGCGTCATGGAACGCGTAGCCGGTGAGGCCGTTCCACGTCATCAGGCCGGATGGGTACTCCATCATCGGGCCCAGGTGCGAACGGTAGAAGGTGTGCTGACGCGGCGTGAGCGAGCCGTCCGCCGCCTTCGCCTGCACCGTGACGGTGCGGGTGGTCATGTCGCGAATCTGGCCGTCGTACAGGTACTTCGTGGGGAAGCCCGGGATGAGCTTCAGCTCGAAGGGGGTGAAGCGGTACGCGGTGGAGACGGTGTGGCTCCAGGCCAGCGTCTCGTTGTGGCCGATGAGGATGGCGGGCACGCCCAGCAGGCTCACGCCGGAGACGTTGAGCTTGCCCGGCACCGTGAGGTGGGCCTCGTAGAAGCGCTCCGAGCCTTCCCAGGGGAAGTGCGGGTTGGCCAGCAGCATGCCCTTGCCGTTGCGCGTGGCCTGGCTGCCCAGGCCGAAGGCGTTGCTGCCCAGGCCCAGCGTCTCCGAGCTGGGGAAGACCTTGCGGTCCAGCGTGGCGGGCACGGGCAGCGGCAGGGGCAGCGTGCCGTCCGGCAGGAGGGACGGGGGCTTCGCGTCCACCAACGCGTCCAGGAAGAAGAGCGAGCTGGCGAAGAGGCTGAGCTGGTAGTAGCGCCGGTACAGGTCGCGCTCGGTGATGGGGCGCACCCAGGCCGCGCCCTTGCAGCGCGGATCCGTCAGCCCGTCCACGCCGGTCTCCGTCAGGTAGCGGTTGATGCCCGCCGTGTAGCCGCGCACCAGCTCGCGCACGTCCTGGGACGGGCCCAGGGGCGGCGGCTTCGCCAGCAGCGCCTCCACCGTGCCGTCGTCGTTGATGGCCTGGTAGAAGAAGTCGCTCTTCAGGTTGTTGTACTGGTTGCCCAGCGCGGCCAGGTACGTGCCGTCCGGCCCGAAGTAGCGCGAGCGCTCGGCGTTCACCGTCACCAGCGCGTCCATCAGCGCGCAGAAGTTGTCCTGCGCGAACGCGTAGCCGTAGCCGTAGCCCACACCCGCGAAGTCGTCCGCCAGCACGTGGGGAATGCCGTGCGCCGTCCTGCGCACGGTGGCGGAGAGGCTGCCCGCCCCCAACTTCACCGACGCGGTGGGGCCTTCCGGCGCCGGAGGCGTCGCGGTGCGCGGCTCACACCCGGTGGCCAGCAGCAACGCCGTCAGCGGCAGCAGCCGGGCGCCGCCGGTCCTTCCGTTACGTCCATCCATTCGAGGGATTCCTTTCACGGCGAGGAGAAATTCCCTCCTAATTGTAGAAACGCATCATTCCTGGATCGCGCCGGGACACGAGGCGAGCGGAATTCCGTGTTTACGTGTATGGCTCGCGGCCTGGGAGCCCGGGGTGCCGGACATGGCGCGCGGGCCCGGTGTTTCACGAAAGGAAACCAGCACATGAAACGGATGTTCGCGGGCGCGCTCGTCGTCGCGGCGTTGGGGACCCTGGGGTGTGGTGGGGCGAAGGCCTCCGGGCCGGGCGCGGAGGCCGTGGCGGCGCGGCAGTCGCTGGAGGACCAGCGCGCGGGGTTGCGCGCGGCGGACCAGGCCATGTCGGACGCGGCGGAGAAGTCCGGTTCGGCGCAGGCGTTCGCGGACTTCGTCGCGGACGACGCGGTGCTGCTGGTGGACGGCACGTACGCGCCCAAGGGCAAGGAGGCCATCCGCGCGTGGCTGGCCGCGCATCCGCTGGAGGCGGAGGGCAAGGTGCGCTGGGCGCCCGTGCGCTGGGACGTCAGCGCGGACGGGACGCTGGGGTACGCGGTGGGCAACGTGTCCGTGGAGTCAGGAGGCACGTCAGTGCGGCCGACCGCGCGCTACATCACCGCGTGGAAGCGCCAGCCGGACGGGCAGTGGCGCGTGGCGGTGGCGGTGCTCAACGCCACCAAGACGCCGATGACGCCGCCCGCGGGCTTCACGCCTTCGTCCACGCTGCCGGCGCCGGAGCCGCGCGCGCTTCCGCCCGCGAAGGTGCTGGAGGAGGCAAAGGCCGCGGACAGCGCGTTCTCCGCCATGTCCGTCACCGAGGGCATGGGCAAGGCCTTCGCCGCCTGGGCCGCGCAGGACGCGGTGATGCCGCTCGGATCCGCTGGCATCTTCGGCCATGACGCCATCGCGAAGGCGTACGCGCCGTTCACGCTGGAGGCCATCGACCTGCGCTGGGAGCCGGTGCTGGGCGACGCGGCGGGCTCTGGCGACCTCGCGTACACGGTGGGCCGCGCCATCTCCACGGGCAAGAACGAGCAGGGCCAGCCGGAGGTGGACCACGTGAAGTACCTCACCGTCTGGCGCCGACAGGCCGATGGACAGTGGCGCTACGTCACCGACGGCGGCAATGCCAGCCCCGGCCCTCAGGGGCCGTGACACATCGCCCTGGTTGGCCCCTTGGCGTGAATGTTTCAGCAATATTCTGTCAAGAGCTGAAATAGCCGTTTAGTCTTGTATTTCCTGACTGACGCGCCGCAAGAAGGGAGCTCCCCGTGCTGAGGAGTTCCCCTTCATGCGTACCCCTCGTTCCGTGCGTCGGCTGTCGCTGTCGTTCGTTCCGCTGCTCGCGCTCGCGGCCTGTGGCCCGGCCGAGCCCGTCACTCCTGAAGCTCCGGCCCTGACTGCTCAGGAGGCCGCGCTCACGGAGTTGCTCACCAACGGCACCTTTAGCTCCGGCTCGGTGGCGCCGTGGTGGAACAACGCCAGCACGCAGTCGTATGTGGAGAGCGGCCTGTGGCGTGTGGACGTGGCGGCGAACACCGCCAACCCGTGGGATGCCATTGTCGGGCAGAGCGGCGTGACGCTCGTGGCGGGCAGGACGTACACGCTGGCCTTCACGGCCCGGGCCTCCGCGACCATCACCACGCAGGCCACGGTGCAGCAGGAGACGGCGCCCTTCACGTCGACGCTCACGCGGTCCTTCACGCTGGACGGCACGTCGCGGCGCTTCTCGTTCCCGTTCACGTCCTCGCTGTCCACGAGCCAGGGGCAGGTGACGTTCCAGCTGGGCGGCCGCGCCAACGCCGTCACCGTGCGGCTGGATGACATCTCGCTCACCACGGAGAGCGGCTCCGGCTCCGGCCCGGTGGCGATGACGAGCGGCTTCTACGTGGACCCCAACTCCAACCCCGCGGTGTGGGTGCGCAACAACAGCGGTGACGGCCGCGCGTCGCGCATCAACGCGTCCATCGCCTCGAAGCCGATGGCGCGCTGGTTCGGCAACTGGAACAGCAACATCTCCCAGGACGTGTCCAACTTCGTGGCCGCGGCGGACGCTGCGGACAAGCTGCCCGTGCTGGTGGCCTACAACATCCCCGGCCGTGACTGCGGCAGCCACTCCGGCGGCGGGGCGGGCAGCGCGGACGCGTACCGCACCTGGATCTCCGCCTTCGCGACCGCCATCGGCAACCGGCCGGCGGTGGTCATCGTGGAGCCGGACGGCGTCGCGCAGCTGGACTGCCTCCCCAACGACACGGAGCGCGCCACTCGGCTGAGCCTCATCCGCTACGCCTCCGAGCAGCTGCGCGACCGCGCGCCCAACACCTGGACGTACCTGGACGGCGGCAACGCGAGCTGGATCGCCGCCGACACCATGGCGCAGCGCCTGGAGTCCGCGGGCGTGCGCAACGTGCGTGGCTTCTCCCTCAACGTCTCCAACTTCTATCCCACCGCGCAGTCCACCACGTACGGCAACGCGGTGAACGCCGCGCTGAACAGCCGCTACGGCTACACGCGGCAGTACATCATCGACACCAGCCGCAATGGCAACGGCTCCAACGGCGAGTGGTGCAACCCCGGTGGCCGCAAGCTGGGCGTGACGTCGCAGACGGGCGGCGGCGCGGAGATGCTCCTGTGGGTGAAGACGCCGGGCGACTCGGATGGCCAGTGCGGCATCGCCCCGGGCACGCCCGCCGGACAGTTCAGCCCGGACATCGCGAACCGCCTCATCGACGGCACCTGAGCCCCACGCACGCCTTTCGAAAGGACCGACGACATGCCGAGGAATCCACGATGGCTGCGGAGCCTGGTGCTGGGCGTGGTGATGGCAGTCGGCACGGCCTGCGGACCAGAAGACGCGATTGAGCCGGTGCTCGACCAGGCGGAAGCCGAGGCCACCGCGCTGCCCACCGCGGGCGGCGGCAGCATCCACAAGGCATACACGCGCTACGCGGCCTTCATCCTGGGCGAGCGCGCCTCGCCCCAGGCCTCCGAGGGCCCGCCGAAGGACTACCGGTGACTGTATGAGCTGGGTTTCGCGCAGTGGCCGGAGGCGCGGCTGAAGAGCGTCATCCAGGTGGGCTCGCGCAACCAGTACATCATCCAGAGCATCGGTCCCGTCACGCTGGTGGTGGGCGAGCCCCTGTAGTCCGCCGGACGTACGAACGCCTTCCCCGGCGCGAGGCTGGGGAAGGCGTCGGGGTGAAGCAGGACGGTGCCGGGGGCTCTAGCTGGACTCGCCCACGCTCAGGCGCCGGCTGGCGCCGCCGTTGCCCTTGCCCAGGGGCTGGGTGCGCTCCAGGTTCGAGCGGGCCAGGGCCTGGCGCTGTTCGTCCGTCTTCGCGGTGCCGTCCTTCTGCACCGTCATCACGCCGCCGCTGCCGTGCTGCGCCTGAGCCTGCTCGATGCTCTTCTTCAGGTCGCTGGCCGGCACCCAGTAGGCGCCGTTGATGGGGTCGCGCACGCGGTAGAGGTCGTCGTCCGTGCTATCGCTCAGGCCCGGGTTCACGCCGTCGATGGTGAGCCAGTGCAGCTCGCCGGTCTCCGGGAGCTGCTCATCTTCCGCCAGCGTCATGTTGAGCAGCGCGTTGGAGTCCACCATCGCCAGGGCCATCTGCCCGTGCTTCAGCGCGCCGCTGAGCGCGTCCGTGTTGCACTCGCCGAAGCCCTTGGTGACCTTGATGCCCATGGTGCCGAGCATGGCGCCCATCTCGTCCGGGGTCGCGCCGTCATCCAGGTTCACGGCCACCTGGTCGCTCACGCCCGTGGCAATCGTGCCCGCCTTGTTGCGCACCTTCTCGCGGGCCTCCTGCTGCGTCAGCGGGACGGCCTCCTCGGCGCTGGACTGCTCCAGGTAGGTGAGGGTGGCCTCCGCGCAGCCCTTCTTGCTCGTCTGCGCGACGGTCGTCTGCGGCGCGTTCCAGCCCTGCTCCTTCTGGGCCTGCGTCGCCTCGTTGGTGGGAATCGCGCTGGCGGCCGGGTCCGTGCCCGGAGGCGGGGGGGCGGCCAGGGAGGGCAGGCCCATCTTCTTGGCGCGCTCCTCCTCGAAGGAGTCCAGGTAGCGGCCTTCCGCGGGGTTGAGCGCCTTGGCGTCCGGCGCGTCCGGCAGGGGCTCCTTCACGGACTGGGCCGCCGCCGCGCGTTCCGCCGAGGCCTGGCGGATGCGGGCCATGACCGAATCGAGCTTGGCGCCAATGTTGATGGCCACGGGCATCTCCTGTCGCTTCTGGGTCTTTTTTCTCCCGCATTATCCGCGCAGGACTTTGGAGGTTGCTTTTGGATCACGGCTTTTGACGGAAACGCGCGATTTCAGACGCAACCGGGCAGGCGGCCGGGCCGAGAAACATGGAATCCTGGAGTGAGGGGTACACTGGACCCATGGCGAACCGGCATGACAGGGACGACGGGCCTTCCGCGCCCGGCTCCGCGCCTCGCGTTTCGACGTCGCGAGAAACTTACGGTACGGGTCGCGGTAGTGCGCCCGCGACGGGACGGGGTGGGGCGGAGGCCTCGGCGC
>NZ_RAWN01000122.1:0-30798 GCF_003668895.1 Corallococcus sp. AB045 | reverse complement strand
GTCCACCCACGCCGCCTTCGCGCCCCTCAGCTTCTCCACCGTCAGCCCGGAGCCCGCCCGCCCCACCAGCGCGGAGCGGTAGCTGGACATGCCCCGGCGCACCCCGCGCGTCAGCACCCGCACGCCCATGGCTTCCATGCGCGCGCAGACGAAGGGTGGCGCCCAGGCCGCGTCCGCTCGCCCGGACAAGAGGTCCTTGGCCAGCGTCTCGTAGCTGGTGGCGACGTTCACCTCCACCAGCTTGCCCAACGCGCGCTGCAGGAACGACGCGAGCCGTTCCGCACGCTCGCGCGCCGTCTCACTGCCCAAGGACGGAGGCAGACCGAAACGGAAGGAGTGCCGCGAACCGGAGGGGACGTGCGGGGTCATACAATTCCCTGCTTACCCCTGCTGGTCCAACCGCGCCACTTCATCGTCCGCCAGACCGAACGTTGCCTGGAGCAGATCCAGGATCCGCTGCTCCGCGGTGCTCGTCCGCCCGGACGCATGGGCAATCTTGGTCGCCAGCTGGTACGCCTTGACGCGCTGCGAGTGAGTGGCCAGCCCGTGCGCCAGGACATGAAGCCGCTGCGGCAGCCCGTCCGTGGCCAGCGCGGCCACGGACTCGCTCACGAAGCCCTGGGCCCGCTCCGGGCTCACGTTCTGGAAGAGCGGATCCGCCGCGAAGCTCTCCACCATCGCGCGCGCCTCCGCCTCCTTCAGCTGGCCGTCCGCCGCCAGCACCAGGACCATCACCTCCGCGAACAGCCGCTCCAGGGGCTCGCCCAGCGCCTCCGACAGGCTGCCCCCCTGCTCGATGACGTCGATGATTTGCGCGACCTCGTCCTCGGAGATGCCCAGCGCCGCCTGGAACGTCTTGAGCAGCCCCAGCTCGGAGCGGGTGGCCCGCTGGTCCGCCAGCGCCACCGCCGCCGCCAGCCCGAAGGCCAGCATCCGGTTCTTGTGGTCCGGCAGCCGCCGGCGCAGCGAGGAGAGGACATCCTCCAGGTTGCGCGCCTCCGCCAGCCGCACCGCGCTGGTCTCCACCAGCAGGTTCAACTCACCCGACTGCGTGCCCTCGAACTCCGGGCGCTCCAGCACTCGTGCCAGCAACGTCTGCATCTCGCGCTGGGACACGCTGCCGTCCGCCATCGCGGCCAGCAGCATGGCTTCCACCAGCGCCGCGTTGCGCTCCTTGCGCGCCTTTACTGCCTGCTCTCGAGCCATGGACTCGCGCTCCCTTGCGTCTCGTTGGTGGGGGGGGTGGCCACGGGCCCGTCTTCCGTCGCGTTCAGCGGGTCCGGGTTCAGCGTCTTGTCCAAGAGGTGCGTGGGCCGCACGTTCGACATCGCGTTGAGCAGGCTCTGGCGGACGTTGGGGATCTCCTTGCCCAGGTCCTCCACCAGCTTCTGCATCCGCTTGCGCTGCAGGTTCTCCTGCGACCCGCACAGGTCACAGGGGATGATGGGGAACTGCTTCGCCTCCGCGAACTGGATGATCTCCTTCTCCGGCGCGTAACACAGCGGCCGGATGACCACGTTGCGGCCGTCGTCGCTCTTCAAGAGCGGCGGCATCGCCTTGAGGCTCCCGGCGAAGAACATGTTCAGGAGCATCGTGTGGATGAGGTCGTCGCGGTGGTGGCCCAGGGCAATCTTGTTGCAGCCCAGGTGCACGGCGGCGTTGTAGAGGATGCCCCGGCGAAGGCGCGAGCACACCGAGCACTGCGTCTTCCCGGGCGGGGTCTTCTCCAGGACGATGCTGTAGGTGTCCTCCTTCAGCATCTTGTAGGCGTAGCCCTCACGCTGGAAGTAGCCCTCCAGGATGTGGCCGGGGAAGCCGGGGTGGCCCTGGTCCAGGTTCACTGCCAGCAAGTCGAACTTCACGGGGGCTCGCCGCTGCAGCTCACGCAGCAGGTGGAGCATCGTGTAGGAGTCCTTGCCTCCCGACACGCCCACCATGATGCGGTCCCCGGCCTCGATGAGGCGGAAGTCCGCGATGGCCCGGCCCATGTGGCCAAGCAGGCTTTTTTCAAGACGTTGGGCGTCGTTCATCGGCGGGGCCATCCTAGCGGCGGTTCGGGAAAAAACACGTCAAAGGGGCGGGCCGGTCCGCTAGCCTGCTCCCCGCGATGCCGACCTTCCCTCAGGGTGCCTTGGATGTGGTGGACCGCGCGGGCGAGGAAGCCGCCACGCGGGTGCTGGAGGCCGCGCCGGAAGTGGCGGTGGACCTGGAGGCGGACGCCATGCACGCCTTCCGCGCCCGCCTGTGCTTCCTCCAGCTGGGCACCGACACGGACATCTTCCTCTTCGACACGCTCCAGCCGGGCGTGGATCCGCGCCTGCTCTCCCCCATGATGGAGGACCCCGCGCGCACCAAGTACTTCCACGCCGCCCAGGGCGACCTGCAGTTCCTGGCGGAAGCGGGCGTGCGCGTGCGCGGCCTCTTCGACACGCACCGCGCGGTGACGCTGCTGGGGTGGCCCAAGGTGGGCCTGGCGGACCTGGCGCGCGAGCGGCTGGGTGTGGAGCTGCCGAAGGAGCACCAGCAGTCCGACTTCTCCCTGCGTCCCCTGCCTCCGGGCATGAGGGACTACATCGCCAACGACGTGCGCTACCTCTGTGAGCTGGGCCGCCAGGTGCGCGACGCGTGCCGCGAGGCGGACATCCTGGAAGAGGTGCTGCTGGACTGCGAGCGCATGTGCGCGGAGGCCGAGGCCCGGCCGGAGGTGGGCGCCGAGTACAAGCCCAAGCTGTCGCGCACGGGCCTCAGCACGGCCCAGTACGCGCTCGCACACGCCATCGCGCAGGGGCTGCACAAGCTGCGGCTGGAGTGGGCGGAGAAGGACAACGTGCCCATGGGCCGCATGCTGTCCAACATGGCCATCACCGACCTGGCCCTGAAGCAACCGGACACGCACAAGGACCTGGCGCGCGCGGCCGGCGTGCGGGGCGCGGTGGTGCGCGCGCACGGCGACGACATCCTCGCCCTCATCCGCGACCTTCAGCAGAAGGCCACCCGGGGCGAGCTGGACCTGGACCGCGAACCCAAGGGTCCGCGCGACCCCCACCGGCGCAAGCGCGAGGACGCGCTCAAGGCGTTCCGCGTCGAGCAGGCCACCCTGCGCAAGGTGACGCCCAGCGTGGTGCTCACCAATCCGCTCATGGACGCGCTCGCGTCGAAGCCGCCCGCAGACGTTTCCGAGCTCTCCCAGCTGCCGTACCTCGGGGATAAACGGATCAAGCTGTACGGCGACAAGCTGGTGGCGTTGCTCAAGCCCTTTCCGGTGCTGGAAAGCTGACGTTCGCCCACGACGAAGAGGCAACTGCTGTACGATTCGGCCGAATCGTGCGCGGCGCTTCTGCATCCCTTGCCGGCTCGCTGTCCATGACCCCGGAACGCAGGTGTTGAGGCCCCATCTGCGCCTCCGGTGCTGGTTGCGAGAACGGCGTCCGTGCGTACCTTTGACGCCGCACAAAGGGAGGGCGTGGTCATGTTGGGAGCCAGGACAGGCGGGGCGCGGATAGAGGTCTCCCGGTGCATCGCCGCGAGCCTGAAGTGCCAGACGGCCTGCGAGGCCGGCATGGCACGCCTGAAGGCCCAGGGCGTCGCGGCGGACGACGACGCGGTGCGCCTGCTGCGCCAGTGCGCGGAGCTGTGCGAGCTCAACGTGCGCGCGCTCCAGAAGGAGAGCCGCCTGTCACGCCGCACCGCCAGCCTGTGCTTCGAGCTGGGCAACCAGGTGGCCCGCGCCGCGTGGCTGGAGGCGCAGGACCCGGACGCGCACGCGCTCGCGAGGGACGCGCTGCACCTGGCGCGCGCGTGCAGCCCGCTGGTGTTCGCGGCCTGAGGCTCTAAGGGCGCTAGAGCTTGATGCCGTACAGCGCGCCGTACTTCGCGCGCAGGTACTGGAGGAAGTCCTTGTCCGTGAGCCCCTCGCCGGTGATGGCGCGCACGCGCTCCTCCGCGGGCAGCCGGAAACCGTGCGAGTGCAGGTTCGCGCGCAGCCACCCCAGCAGTGACGACGTGTCGCCCCGCGACAGGTCCGCCTCCAGCGACGGCAGCGCCCGGTTCGCGGCGGTGTACAGCGAGGCCGCGTACAGGTTGCCCAGCGAGTACGTGGGGAAATAGCCCAGCTCGCCCCAGGCCCAGTGGATGTCCTGGAGCACGCCCTGCGTGTCGTCCGGGGGCGTGATGCCCAGGTAGCGCCGCATGCGCTCGTTCCACGCGGACGGCAGCTCCGACACGGGCAGCTCGTCGCGCAGCATCGCCAGCTCCAGCTCGTAGCGCAGGGCGATGTGCAGGTTGTACGTGACTTCATCCGCCTCCACGCGGATGAGCGACGGCACCACGTGGTTGATGCCCGCGTGGAAGCCATCCAGGTCCACGTCCGCCAGCGCCTCCGGGAAGGACTCCTTCAGCGCGGGGAAGTGGCTCACCCAGAAGGCGCGGCCGCGGCCCACCAGGTTCTCCCACAGGCGGGACTGGGACTCGTGCAGGCCCATGGAGGGCACGGACGCCAGCGGCGTGCGGTGGTGCTCCAGGGAGAAGCCCTGCTCGTACAGGCCGTGGCCCGCCTCGTGGAGCGTGCCGAAGAGGGCGGCCGGCGGCCACACCGGATCCAGGCGCGTGGTGAGGCGCACGTCCTGCGCGTGCACGCTGTTGGTGAAGGGGTGGATGCTCACGTCCTGGCGGCCCGCCTCCAGGTCGAAGCCCACGGCCTTGAGCAGCCGCATCGTGAACTGCCACTGCTGGCCGGTGTCGTAGGTGCGGCCGGAGAGGAACGCGGGGAAGGCCCGCTTCTGCTCACCCAGCGCGGCCACCATGGGGATGAGCGCCTCACGCAGCGCGGTGAGCACCGGCGTCAGGCGCTTCACGCGCATGCCGGGCTCGAAGCCTTCCAGCAGCGCGTCGTAGCGCTCGCCGTCGTGGCCCTGCGCGTCCGCCTGTTCGCGGCGCAAGGCCAGCAGCGCCTCCAGCGCGGGCTGGAAACGCTCGAAGCGCTTCGTCGTGCGCGCCTCGCGCCAGGCCTGGAGGCCCTCCCCCTGCGCCTCCGCCAGCGCGGTCACCAGCCGGGCGGGCAGGCGCACGGCGCGGTCCCGCTCCCGGGTGAGGACGCGCACCATGGCGCGCTCGTCGGGCGTGAGGGCCTCGAAGTCCTGGCCCCCTTCCCCGGCGCGGGCCAGGGCCTCTCCCAGGCGCGGGTCCACCAGCCGCTCGTGGTGGATGGCCTGGACGGTGGCCAGCTGCTGGGCGCGGGCGGAGGCCGCCTTGGAGGGCAGGTAGACTTCCCGGTCCCAGGAAGCCAGGTTGATGACGCTGTTCAGGTCGTTCAGCTCATGCATCCGTGCGCGCAGCCAGGAGTCCATGGCCTGTGTTTCTAGCGCGCTTCCAGGGTATGAGGACGCCCGCGATGGCCAACATCCTCCAATTCTTCATGGCACCCGACGACGAGGTCGCCTTCTTCCGTCACCTGGAGCGACACGTCCTGGAGGTCTACCCCCGGCGCGTGCCGCCGGACTGGGTGCCCTTCCGGGCCAACCCGGACAACATCTCGCGCCTGCCGGAGGAGGACCTCTACCTGGTGGCCAGCGAGATTGGCCCCGCCATGGTGGACAAGGTGAAGCGCGGCCCGGACAAGGGCTTCTGGCGCATCGACGAGGTGCGCTCGCCCGTCATCTTCATCGAGCGCTCGCGCCGCAACGAGGAGGGCGAGCTGCTCAGCGGGAAGATGTGGGTGGAGCTGGAGGTGACGTCCCAGACGGGACGGCGCGACGCGGCCCCGGACAAGTTCCGCCGCCTCTACATGGAGGTGGAGGAGTTCGTGAAGAAGACCTTCCGCCGGGGTGACCCGAAGGACTTCTTCGTCGGCAACCGCGCCGCGCGCCTCTTCAAGGAGGGGCTGGTGCTGCGCGACTCCGCCTTCCGAGGCGGCACGGTGGTGCCGCACAAGTAGTCGCTTCCGGGCCGGGGGCTTCCCCCGGCCCTTCGCGTCCCTAGCTGCCGGTCGCGGCCGACGCGGACTGGCGCAGGAGCGGGGCCTCGGAGACGAACTTCAGCTCCGGGTGCTTCTCCTCGGCGTGCTGGAGCGCCCAGTCGTCGCGGAAGAGCACCAGGGGCAGCCCGTCGCGGTCCTGCACCGTCTGGCGGTTGCCTTCCCAGTCGAACGACTTCGGTTCGAAGTTCTGGCCCACCACCCACCGGGCGTGGCTGAAGGGCAGCCGGTCCAGGGCGATCTTCGCGCCGTACTCGTGCTCCAGGCGGTACTGGAGCACTTCGAACTGGAGCGCGCCCACCACGCCGACGATGGGGTCCTTCATGCCCATGGCCAGCTGCTGGAAGATCTGCACCGTGCCCTCTTCGGACAGCTGCTCCAGGCCCTTCTCCATCTGCTTGCGGCGCAGCGGATCCTTCGAGCGCACCACCGCGAAGAACTCCGGGCTGAAGCGCGGCACGCCTTCGAACAGCACGTCCTGCGAGCCCTCCGCCAGCGAGTCGCCGATGCGGTACTGGCCCGGGTCGAACAGGCCGATGACGTCCCCCGGCCACGCGTCTTCAATGGACGTGCGCTCGGCGGCGAGGAACTGGCTGGGCTTCGCGAGCCGCACCTCCTTGCCCAGGCGCGAGTGGAACGCGTTCATGCCCTTGACGTAGCGGCCGGACACCACGCGCATGAACGCGATGCGGTCGCGGTGCGCGGGGTCCATGTTCGCCTGAATCTTGAAGACGAAGCCCGCGAACTTCGGGTTCGTGGGCTCGCGAGGGCCCTGCGTGGTGGGCCGCGACGTGGGCGCGGGCGCCAGGTCCAGGAACGCGTCCAGGAAGGGCCGCACGCCGAAGTTGGTCATCGCGCTGCCGAAGAACATGGGCGACAGCTGCCCCACGTCCGACTTCTCACGAGTGAATTCATCCCCGCCGATGTCGAGGAGCTCGATGTCCTCCTGGAGCTTCGCCAGCTCCGTCTCGGTGAGCACCGACTTGATTTCCTCCGAGTCGATGGACACCGAGCGCTCCACCACTTCCGACTCGCCGTGCGAGCCCTCCGCGGAGAACACGTGCACCACGCGCGCCTGCCGGTCGTAGACGCCCCGGAACTCCGGCCCCATGCCGATGGGCCAGTTCATGGGGTACGAGCGGATGCCGAGCACCTGCTCCAGCTCGTTCATCAGCTCCAGCGGTTCGCGGCCGTAGCGGTCCAGCTTGTTGACGAAGGTGAAGATGGGGATGCCGCGCATGCGGCACACCTTGAAGAGCTTCTTCGTCTGGGGCTCCACGCCCTTCGCCGCGTCGATGAGCATCACCGCCGCGTCGGCGGCGGACAGCGTGCGGTAGGTGTCCTCGGAGAAGTCCTGGTGGCCCGGGGTGTCCAGCAGGTTCACCGCGTGGTCGCGGTAGCTGAACTGGAGCACGGAGGACGTGACGGAGATGCCGCGCTCCTTCTCCAGCTCCATCCAGTCGCTGGTCGCGTGCCGCCGCGCCCGCTTGGCCTTCACACTGCCTGCCAGATGGATGGCGCCGCCGTACAGCAGCAGCTTCTCCGTCAGGGTTGTCTTTCCCGCGTCGGGGTGGGAGATGATGGCGAAGGTCCGTCGCCGGGCGACCTCCCTCTCGAGCTCATTGGCCATGATCCGAGGCCAACTATCACGGGCGGTCGTTCCTTGCAGCTGTGCAAGCAGCGCCTGGAGGTCCGGCCGGGCTCCGGCCCTCCGGGGCAGCCCTCCCTCAGGCCCACATCGGAGCACGCCATGCAGCGCATCCTCCATGCCACCGGCACCCCCTGGGAGCCCCGGGTGGGCTACTCGCGGGCGGTGCGCACGGGCCCCTTCGTGTCCGTCTCCGGCACCACCGCCACGGACGCGGACGGCCAGCTCGTGGGTGAAGGGGACGCATACCGGCAGGCGGCCCAGGCGCTCTCCAACATCCGCGCCGCGTTGGAGGCGGTGGGCGCCCGGCTGGAGGACGTGGTGCGCACGCGCATGTACGTCACCGACATCTCGCGCTGGGAGGAGATTGGCCGCGCCCACGGTGAGGTGTTCGCGGCCATCCGCCCCGCCACCTCCATGGTGGAGGTGAAGGCGCTCATCGACCCGCGGATGCTGGTGGAAATCGAAGCGGACGCGGTGGTGGCATCCGCCCTGCCCTGACGGCCCCTACGCCTCGGGGGGTGGACCCGAAAGCAACGGCATCACGTCCACGGCGTCGCACGGGAAGATCGCCATGTGCGGATGATTTTCGAACATCTTCGCCGCGGCTTCATGCGACGGCGCGCGCACGACGACAAAAACGGTCAGCTCGTTCACGACGTCCGCCACGCCCTCCAGCGACGTCCGCTTGGTTTTGCCGAGCGGGCCGCCCTCGTAGACGATGGCGTCCCGGTACTTCTCCTCCCAGGCCTTCAGGGCGGCGAAGCCTTCCTGGTCCTTCGCGCGCTTCTCGTCCTCGGACATCGCATACCAGGCCCGCCAGCGCGGGCTCGTCTTGTTGCTGAGGAAGACCGCGAGATAGGTGCCGTCCGTGCTCATGCGTGCGCCTCCCTTTGCGCTTGTGCGTGAGCCCCCCGGGCCGCACGCGGGGAGACAATATCCCCATCCGGGCGCCTAGAAGTCGGGGGTGACGTCGGTGGGCACGTCGTCCGGCGCGCCGGGGTTGCCGGGCTCGGGCGTCACGGCGTCGCCGGTGCCTTCCGGAGGCGTCACGTCGCCGCGCAGCTCCACCGCGGGACAGGCCTGGAAGCTGCCCACGCGGCTGCCGGCCACCTCCGTGCAGTTCTCCGGGCGGCCCGAGTCCGAGCACTGGAGGAGGACGCGGTAGACCTCCTTCTCCTGCTTGTCCCAGCAGGCGCTGCCCACGTAGTAGGTGTTCGCCGCGATGTCGCCGCCCCAGGCGCGCACGTCCACGCGTCCGCCGGAGCCGGGGATGTGGCGCACGGTGGAGAGCACCTTCTCCTTCGCGGAGGTCGCGGTGCCGGGCAGGTTGTACGGGCCGAGCACTCGCACACGGGTGACGCCGGTGGCTTCAATCTTGTGGCCCACGAAGGCGCCGGTGACGGCGTCGTGCATGGCGGGGTTCGGGGTGAAGTTGGCCAGCCGGTACGCCAGCGACTTGCTGCCCTTGCCGAAGTGGGCGAACGACATCATCAGCTTGCCCTGGCCCGCGTAGGACGGGGCCACCGCCTTGAGGTTGTCCAGGGAGATGGCCAGCGTGCCCCGGCCGCGGTGCGCCTCACCGTCGCGCCTGAGCGCGCCCGCGGCGATGACCTTGTAGGCGACGTCGTCCGCGCTGTTCAGCGGACGGGCCTCCAGCTTCCACTGGTAGCGCCCACCCGCGCCCTTGCGGATGGCGAGCTTGAAGGTGGCGTTGGCGCGGTCGGTGGGGCCGTACACCAGCACGTCGCCGGGCTGCTCGTTGGCGGCCTGCTTCGCCAGGTCCGCGATGGGCACCAGCGCCTGACGGAGCGTGTCGTTGAGCGCCTTCACCTCCAGGCGGGCGCCCTCCAGCATCGCGGCGCCCTGGCCGTCGAGCGAGGCCTCCACCTGCATCAGGTCCTGGGCCACGAGCGCGGCGCCGTCCTGCGCGAGCGCATCCGTGTTGATCTCCAGCGACGTGCCCGCGAAGTCCGGCAGGGACTCCAACGCCTCCTGATCATCCACCCCGCCGCACGCCGTCGAAAGCACCAGGGCCGCACCCACCGCCAACGTCTTGTTCCAGCGCATCGTCATCCTCCAGGTCGAACAGGTTCGCATGACTGCCTGCTGTTCCTTCCAACCCGGCGGCCCCGGTGCGGTTGCGGGGCGGGGAATTTTTCCCGCGAAGGGCCGCCATGTGCGCGGGTGTCGGCCCGCGGGGTGGTCGCCCTCCCGGGGAGCCCCTACCTTTCAGGAACCATGGGCGTCGAATGGAAGAGCAACATCGACATCGCGGACGCGCTGGAGCGGGTGGCGGACCTGCTGGAGACGCAGGACGCGATGCCCTTCCGGGTGGGGGCCTATCGCAAGGCGGCGGCGACCATCGCGAACTGGCCGGACTCCGTGGCGCAGGTGCTGGCCGCGGAGGGCGAGGCGGGCCTGCGGGCGTTGCCCGGCGTGGGCAAGAGCATCGCGGGGACGGTCGCGGAGCTGGTGCGCACGGGACACGTGGGGCTGCTCGAACGGCTGGAAGGTGAGGCTTCCCCCGAGAGCCTGCTCGCCAGCGTTCCTGGTATCGGACCGGAGCTGGCCAGGCGCATCCATGAAGCGTTGGACATCTCCACGCTGGAGGCGCTGGAGCTGGCCGCGCACGACGGGCGCCTGGAGCGGGTGGAGGGTTTCGGCCCCCGGCGCGCGGAGCAGGTGCGCGAGGTGCTGGCGGCGCGGCTGGGGCGCAACCGGCGCGAGCGCGAGCGGGCGCGCTCTCACGGGGGCGAGGACGGGCCGCGCCCGTCGGTGGCGCTGCTGCTGCGAGTGGACGCGGACTACCGGCGCAGGGCGGAGGCCGGGGAGCTGCGTCGCATCGCGCCCAAGCGCTTCAACCCATCCGGCGAGGCCTGGCTGCCGGTGATGCGCGAGCACGTGGACGACTGGAACTTCCGCGCGCTGTTCTCCAACACGGCGCTGGCGCACCAGCAGGACGCCACGGATGACTGGGTGGTCCTCTACTACGACCAGGACGACGTGGAAGGCCAGTACACCGTGGTGACCTCCCACGTCGGCCCGCTCCATGGCAGACGCGTGGTGCGCGGGCGCGAGGACGAATGCCTCGCGTACTACTCCCGCAGGGATGCGGCGCACGAAGCACCGCACGCGGGGGCGTAAACCACGTCCACGGCAAGACGAGTCGTATCGAGAGCACGGCGTCTCACGCGCCATGCCACTGGATGGGCACTCTGCCTAAATGCGACGGAATTCGGCACCCATCTCGCCCGTCTCATGGTCCGCAATACTCAGCTGACGATGCTCACACTGATTGGGCGACACTGACGGCACGCTATGACCCCAGTCAGGAAGGCTGCTTCGGCACGCACGAAGCCAGCGGACCACGCACGAGCGCTCAACGGCTACAATGGCATTCAGAGCAAGGTTGTGTTCGTGCCTGGGCCCTGTTTGCAAAGGCCGAAGCGTCTCTAGCCGCCTTGGGCCTGGCGGTGTAGCTGCCCCTGGATGGACATGTAGACGAGTCGGGAGAACACGCGGATGTTCTCGGAGCCTAGGGAGCCACCGAAGATCGGCGGCACCTGATACCCGTAGCACTCGTCAGGCTGCGGGCGGACCTCTTTGTTCCAGAGGAGCTCGGCCATCTGCGCCATCAGCAATTCCCGCCCCTGCTCCGACTTGAGCAGTGCCTCGAACTCTTTGAGGGAGGGCGCGACGGTTTTGAGGTTGCCCTCAAGTGCATCAAGTAGCTGGACCTCCCCACTCGGCCGGAGCAAGAAGGCGTCGCCGAAGAGAGTCGCGGCCAGCGGGTAGCAGGGGCCATCGACGAGCCACGCCCAGTCAGCCAGAAGTCTCTGCCACTCCTCCCGGGGGGGTTCCACGAACAGCGGAAAGGACATTCCGCCATTCTAGCTGGGCGCGAAGCCAGGCGGCGAGTCGCGGACCGGAAGTCACAGCCACAGCCGAATGACGGCGTGCACAACCATGGCGAGGTAGCACTGGCCGCGCTTCTCCTAGCGGGTGGCCAACCGGCGGCTTCTGTGGCGGCAGCAAGGGAGCAAGCCGCTCCCACTCGGCGTCAGTCAGGTCTTTGCGGCCCATGCCTCGGGAACAACCGGGCCGCCTCGACCTATCTGCAAACAGGACCTAGAAGATTCAAGGGCTGGCGCTCCGCGCGACACGGGGCAGGCGTTGCATGAGCCCGCCCCGTGCGCCGCCGACTCACGGCGCCGGTGAGTACACGTCCACGGCCGCGCGCGCGCCGCCGCTTCCACTGCCACCCGCGACCAGCACGCGGCCGGAGGGCAGCAGGGCCAGGCCGTGGTGCGTGTTGCGCGTGGACTGGACGCCCGCGAGCGTCCACGCGTTCATCGCAACGTCATACACCTCCGCCGAGTCGAGCACGCCCAACCCCGAGCCACCCTCCCCCGTCACCACCAGCACGCGGCCCGTGGACAGCGTCGTGGCGTGCGGCAGGTAGCGCGGCATGTTCATGGACGCCACGGTCCTCCAGGTACCTTGCACCACGTCGTAGAGCTCCGCCGAGCGCAGCGGTCCATCCACGCCCCAGCCGCCCGCCACCAGCACCTGGCTGCCATTGGCCAGCGGCACCGCGATGTGGCCGTAGCGAGCCACCGCCATGGACGCCGTGGGCCGCCACGTGCCCGTGGACGGATTGAACAGCTCCGCGCTCGCGGTGATGGCGTCCGCCCCGGTGGAGCTGCCGCCCATCACCAGCACCTCGCCCGAAGGCAGCGGCACGGCCGCGTGGTACGTGCGCGCGTGTGCCATGGAGTTCGTGGGGCTCCAGGTGCCCGTGGCCGGGTTGAACAGCTCCGCGCTGGCGAGCGTGGAGGAGGTGCTCGCGCCCGACGCGCCGCCCGCCACCAGCACCTGGCCGGAGCCCGGGAGCAGCGTCGCGGTGTGACGGGCTCGTCCCGTCCCCAGGTCTCCCATCTGCGTCCAGGTCCCCGTGGCCGGCGCGTACACCTCCGTGGCGGACAGCCAGGTGGAGGCGTCCCGCTGCCCGCCGCTCACCAGCACGCGGCCGTCATTCAGGGGCGTGGCCGAGTGCAGGAAGCGCGCGGTGCGCAGCGAGCCGGTGTCCTGCCAGCTGTTCGTCGCCTCGTCGTACAGCACGGCGCTCACGAGCGCCGCGCCCGAGGAGGACGCCCCGCCCGCCACCAGCACGTCGCCCGTGTTCAAGCGGGTGGCGCTGAGCTGCGAGCGCGCGGAGCCCAGGCTCGCGGCCGTGCTCCACGGCAGGGCGGACGGGCGGTAGCGCTCCGCGGTCGCACTGAGCGAACCCACCTGGGGCACGCCGCCCAGCACGAGGACCTCTCCCGACGGGAGCAGCGCGGCGGCGTGGCTGATGCGGCGCGAGGACATCGTCGCCGTCGCCGTCCAGACACCGGTGGCCGGAGTGTAGAGCGCGGCGCTGTCCAGGTAGGGCTGGCCGCCCGTGGAACCGCCCGCCACCAGCACCTGCCCGGAGGTGAGCAGCGTCGCGGTGTGGAAGACGGACTGGGACGGCAGCAGGCCCTGGGGCGTCCAGGTGCCGGTGCCCGGGTCGAACAACTCGGACGTGTTCGTGGCGAGGCTGCCCGCGAAGCCGCCCGCCACCAGCACCTGCCCGGACAGCAGCAGCGTCGCCGTGTGCCCCGTGCGCTGCGTGACCATGCGGCCCACCGCCGTCCACTCACCCGTCGCGGGGTCATAGCGCTCCGCCGTCGCGAGCACGTTCCCGTTGGCGCTGTCCCGGCCGCCCGTCACCAGCACCTTCCCATCCGGCAGCAGCGTCGCCGCATGGCCCAGGCGGGCCGCGCTCATCCGGCCGGTGACGGACCAGGAGTGGGTCGCGGGGGAATAGATCATCACGCTGGACAGCGCGTTGCCAAAGCCGCTGTCGCCGCCCACCACCAGCACCCGGCCGTCGGGGAGCAGCGTCGCGGTGTGCTGGGAGCGGGGCAGGTCCAGTCCCGTCGCGGCGGACCAGCTGTTGGTGTCCGGGGCGAAGAGCTCCGCGCCGGCCGAGGCCAGCACGGAGGTGCCTCCGCCCACCACCAGCACCTTGCCGGAGGCCAGCAGCGTGGCGGTGTGGCGCTGGCGGCTCGTGGCCATGGCGCCCAGCGAGAACCAGCGGCCGGTGCGCGGATCATACAGCTCCGCGGCGGACGTGCCCCCGCCCGCGACGAGCACATAACCATTGCGCAGCAGGGTGGCCGTGGCATCCACGCGCACGGAGGCCATGGTGCCGGCGCTGCCCCACGAAGACGCGTCCAGGCGCGAGGTGGAGGTGGAGGGAGCGTCAATGAAAGACGGGGCTTCGGGGGCACAGGCTGTCGCGCACGCAAGCGCGAGCGCGGCCAGCAGGCCGTGAAAACGGATACGGATCATCGAGGGGGACTTCCTTCACTTCATGGGGATGCGGCTCTCACCGCATGGGGGGGGCGGCCCCTTAACCCAGACGAAGGGAAGACAACAGCGGAATTCCTATCAATCATCATCCGCGGGTATCATCGGGATTCATGAGAATGATTCTCGCCGCCGCGCTGGCCTCCCTCCTGTGTGGCTGTGGCGCGACCCAGCCCGTCGTCGAAACCCACTACCGCTCCCACTCCCTCCAGGAGCAGGGCGACCTCCGGGTCGGCGAATACATCTCCTCCCAGTGGTCACTCCAGACCGCGTCCTATTGGATTGAAGGTCCGGAGGGCCTGGTCCTCATCGACACGCAATTGCTGCCCTCCGCGCTGCGCAAGGAGCTGGCGTTCGCGAGGGACGTCACCGGCAAGGAGGCGAAGCTCGCCATCGTCCTCCACGCGAATCCAGAGAGCTTCAACGGCACGGCCCTGCTCAAGGAGTTGGGCGTTCCAGTCGTCACCTCCGGCCCGGTGCGCGAGCGCATCCCCGCGGTCCACGAGAAGTGGGCGCCCTCCCTCTTCAAGCAGTACTGGAACGGCCGCTATCCCCGGGAGCTCGTGCTGGCGGACAGCTTCGGTGACAGCACCCGGGAGCTGAGCGCGGCGGGCCTCACGCTGAAGGCCCACGTCCTGGGTGCGGGCTCCAGCGCGGCCCACGTCGTCGTGGAATGGGAGGGCCACCTCTTCACCGGAGACCTCGTCGCGCGGGACACGCACACCTGGTTTGAAGGCGGCGACACCACCGAGTGGCTCCAGCGCCTGGATGAGTTACGCGCCTTGAAGCCGAAGTGGATCCACCCGGGGCGTGGCCTGCCCGGCGGGCCGGAGCTGCTGGACGCGCAGACCGCCTACGTCCAGGCCGTGCGCGAGGAGGTGACCCGCGAGCGGCGCTCGCAGCACCCCAGCGCGGATCCGCTCGCCGCGGTGGAGGCGAAGCTGAAGGAGCGCTACCCCGGCTACGCCCACGCGAAGCTCCTGCCCCATGTAGTCCGCGCGGAGTGGGCCCGGCAGGCGCCCCGGCCCCGGCCCTGAGGCTTCAGCTGCTCGCGGACGTGTAGTGGCGGATGGACATCAGCCACACCCACCGCGCCATCGCCGCGAACGCCACCGCGCCCACCACCGCGCCCACGAGCCACGTCCACGGCAGCCGGCCCAGCAGCGCGAGCGCGGGGAAGGTGGTCATCAGCGCCAGCGGGATGATGAAGGTGAACACCCACGCCAGCGAGCCCCGGAACACCGAGGACGGCCACCGGGCCGCGTCGAAGATGGACGTGAACAGGTACGTGAGGTTGTCCACCTTCACCACGAAGAAGGCCGCGCTCACCACGAGGATCCACATCGAGTAGAGGATGAGCATGCTCGTCCCGAGCAACACCAGCGACGCGAACACGCCCGGCAGCGACGGCCAGCGCCCCAGTGAGATGAACGCGTAGACGAACAGCCCCACGCCGGACAGCACGTTCACCGCGCGCCACGGCAGGAAGCGCTGCGTGGACACCAGGAACTGCGCGTCCGCGGGCTTGAGCAGCACGAAGTCCAGCGTGCCCTTGCGGATGTGCTCCACCATGCCCGTGAGGCTGGGGCTGATGGCGCCCTCCAGCACGCCCTGGAGCAGCGTGAACCAGCCCACCACCAGCAGCGACTCCTGGAACGTCCATCCCTCGATGCTGGGCCGCGTGCCGAAGACGACGAACAGCGGCGCCAGCGCGGTGAACGTCCACGCGAGTGAAGTCAGCCCCTCCGCCAGGAAGTCCGCGCGGTACTGCAACGCCAGCAACCCGGAGGCCTTCAACTGCACGCCCAACAGGCGCAGGTAGCGCTTCGCGTTCACCACCGCCCTACCCTCCGAACGCCGCGAAGCGCGCCAGGCCCCGCCGCCAGACAGCCATGGACACCACGCCCAGGCCCAGCACCCACGTCCACTGCGCGGCCAGCAGCGCCCACGCCTCCTTCGTCGCGTGCGCCCCCGTCATCAGCTCCACCGGCAGCCCCATCTGGTAGCGGAACGGCAGCCACTCCATGACCGTGCGCACGCCGGGCGGGAAGAACTCCACCGGGAACATGTACCCGGAGCAGACGAAGAACAGCACCATGTAGACTTCCATCAGCTTCTGGCTGCTCTCCAGGAACAGGCTCAGCGTGCCCAGCAGCACGTTCAGATAGAACGTGATGAGCCACGCGCCCACGATGCCCAGCGCGAACAGCCCCCAGCCGCCCAGCGACGTGGGCACGGCGTGCTCGGTGCCCGCCGCCCACAGGCTGATGCCCAGCACGGGCAGGACGATGGCGACGCGCAGCGGGATGCCCGCCAGCACCTCCGTCGCGTACGACAGCAGCGGGGAGATGGGCCGCAAGAGCCGCATCGCCAGCGTGCCCTGCTTCACCTCGTAGCTGACCAGCCACGCCACCCAGGAGCTGGTCATCTGCCGCACGCAGAAGGCCGCGAGGAAATAGCCCGTGAACTCCGCCTGCCCGAAGCGGCCCACCGGCCCGCCGCGCGCCACCGCCGACCACAGGGCCAGCATGATGAGCGGCATGGTGGTGGCCAGCACCCAGATGATCATCTCCGCGCGGTAGGCCACCGCCTCGGAGAAGCCGATGCGCAGCATCGTGGGCAGCGCCTTGAGGGCCGTGCGCAGGCTCACGCCGTCACCGCCTCCCGGGCGGCCTCCGCCCGGCGGGCCTTGCCCTCCTGGAACAGCTCGCTCATCACCTCTTCCAGGGGCGCGTTCTCCACCGTCAGGTCCGTCACCGGCAGCGTGGACAGCGCGCGGCCCACCGTGGCGTTCACCGCGTCCTGCTGCACCTGGAGCACCGCGGAGCCCGGCTCGTGCGACACCACCTTGCCCAGCGCCGTCAACAGGGCCGCGTCCACCGGCTGGCCCAGCCGAAGCACCACGCGCTTCTCCGGGCGCACGCGCTGCACCAGCGCGTCCAGGCTGCCGTCGTAGGACAGCTGCCCCTTGTCGATGACGATGACGCGCGGACAGAGCGCCGCCACGTCGTCCATGTAGTGACTGGTCAGGATGAGCGTGGCGCCCGTCTGCTCGTTGTAGGCCTTGATGAACGCGCGCATCGTCACCTGCATGGACACGTCCAGGCCGATGGTGGGCTCGTCCAGGAAGAGCACCCGGGGGCGGTGGATGAGGGCCGCGGCCAGCTCGCACTTCATCCGCTCCCCCAGGCTGAGCTGCCGCGTGGGCTTGCCGATGAGGTCCCCCAGCTCCAGGAGCGACACCAGCTCATCCAGCGTCTGCTTGTACTGGAGGCGGGGCACGTCGTAGATGGCGCGGTTGAGTTCGAACGTCTCCGACGGCGGCAAATCCCACAGGAGCTGCTGCTTCTGCCCCATCACCAGCATGATCTTCTTGAGGAACGCCTCTTCGCGCAGCCGGGGCACGTGGCCATCCACGGTGACTTCACCCTCGGACGGGTGGAGCAGGCCGGCGAGCACCTTGAGCGTCGTCGTCTTGCCCGCGCCGTTGGGGCCCAGGAAGCCCACGCGCTCCCCGGGCTTGATGCCGAAGGAGATACCGTCCACTGCCTTGACGGTCGTGTAGCTACGGTGGACGAGCGAGCGCAGGGCCGCCTTCAGGCCAGGCGGGCGCTTGTGGACCTGATAGTGCTTGCGCAGTCCGCGGACGGAAATCATGGCGGGATGGGTTTAACGCGGTCGCCTCCGGGTGGCGACCCCTGATGTGAAGGCAACGATGAGCAACGCATACAGCAAGGACCTGGAGCGATGGCTGCCCCGGCTCATCTCCGTGTGGCGCGCGTCCCGGGGTCGAGAGGACGGGCCGGAAGGCCGCCTCACGCCGCAGGAGGTCAAGGAGGTGGGCGCGGGCGTGAAGCAGCTGTCCCACGGCCTCACCCGCGAGCGCCAGCTGGCCGGCGCCCGGTACATGGACGACCCGCGCCTCCTGGGCGCCTACCTCCTCTTCTACTGGCCGGTGTCCTACGCCCAGGCGCGCCAGGTGCTGGGCGAGCTGCCGAACCGCCCCCGGCAGGTGCTGGACCTGGGCAGCGGCCCGGGCCCCGTGGCCTTCGCGGCCATGGACGCGGGCGCCAGTGAAGTGACCGCGGCGGACCGCAGCAAGCCGGCGCTGAACCTGGCACGCGAGCTGGCCACCGAGGCCGGCGAGGCCATGGCCACGCGCGAGTGGGATCCGCTGAAGAAGAACGCCACGCTGCCGGAGGGCCAGTACGACCTCATCACGATGGGGCACGTCGTGAATGAGCTGTACGGCGCGACGGACGAAGCGCTGAAGCCGCGCGCGGCGCTGCTGGAGTCGGTGCTCGCGAAGGTGAAGAAGGGCGGCAGCCTGCTGGTGATGGAGCCCGCGCTGCGCGAGACGAGCCGCAACCTGCTCAAGGTGCGCGACCTGATGGTGGAGCGCGGCTACGCCATCCGCGCGCCGTGCATGTATCGCGGCGCGTGCCCCGCGCTGGTGAAGGAGACGGACTGGTGCCACGCCGAGCGCGCGTGGCCCATGCCCCGCGTGGTGGAGGAGCTGGCGCGCGTGGCGGGCTTCCACAAGGAATCGCTCAAGATGAGCTACCTGCTGCTGGCGCCCAAGGGCGAGCCATGGCCGGAGCCGCCGCCGGGCCGGCTGTTCCGCATCGTCAGCGAGTCGCTGGAGGGCAAGGGCCGCCAGCGCTACATCGGCTGCGGGCCGGAGGGGCGCGTGGGCCTGGCGATGCAGGAGCGCCACCGCTCGGAGAAGAACGAGAAGTTCTTCCACCTCCAGCGCGGAGACGTCATCGAGGCGACGGACCTGGAGACGAAGGGCGACGGCTTCGCGCTCGGGGAGAACGCCGAGGTGCGCATGGTGGCCCAGGCCGGACGCGGCGTGCCTCCCGCGCCCAAGCCGCCGGAACCTCCGAAGCCCTGAGCGGAGATGACCAGGGCACGGCGGCCACTCCGTAGAGGGATTGCAGTCCCTTCCCCCGGAGGCCCCGTGCCCCGCAGTCGCTTCACGCTGCTCGTCCCCTCTCCTCCGGCGCGGCCCACGCGGACGACAAGGCCTGGCCGCTCCGGCGTGAAATTTTCCAGGAGCGTGATGGCGGCACGCATCAGCGCGGCACCACCGTCGAAGGAGGACCGTGGCGACTCGTTCTCGGGCTGACGTGGTATTTCTGAACGGCTCGCCCCGGGGGCGCCGTCTGTTGTTAGGTTGCGCGGCACCTCATTCCCAAGGAAGGAACCCCGTGCCCGCACCCACGCCGCTGCGCACGCTCTATCCCCCCATCGAGCCCTACCGCACCGGCCAGCTGAAGGTCACCGGGGGCCACTCGCTGTACTTCGAGGAGAGCGGCAACCCGAAGGGCAAGCCCGCGGTGTTCGTGCACGGTGGCCCGGGCGGCGGCACCGACCCGAAGCAGCGCCGCTTCTTCGACCCCAGCGTGTACCGCATCATCCTCTTTGATCAGCGCGGCTGTGGCCGCAGCACGCCGCACGCCAGCCTGGAGCAGAACACCACCTGGGACCTGGTGGCGGACATGGAGCGGCTGCGCGAGCACCTGGACCTGGAGCGCTGGATGCTCTTCGGCGGCTCGTGGGGCAGCACCCTGTCGCTCGCGTACGCGGAGGCCCACCCGGAGCGCGTCACGGAGCTGGTGCTGCGCGGCATCTTCCTGTTGCGCAAGCAGGAGATCGACTGGTTCTACCAGCGCGGCGCGGGCGCGATGTTCCCGGACGCGTGGGAGCAATTCCTCGCGCCCATCCCCGAGGACGAGCGCGGCGACCTGCTCCAGGCCTACGCGAAGCGGCTGATGGGCGACGACAAGCATTCGCAGCAGGAGGCCGCGAAGGCGTGGAGCGTGTGGGAGGGCCGCACCAGCTGCCTGTACCCCAACGCGGAGCTCATCGCGCGCAACGCGGGCGACGACTTCGCCATCGCCTTCGCGCGCATCGAGTGCCACTACTTCCTCAACCGGGGCTTCCTGCGCACGGACACCCAGCTGCTGGACGACGTGCACCGCATCCGCCACATCCCCGCCGTCATCGTGCAGGGCCGCTATGACGTCGTGTGCCCGCCGGAGAGCGCGTGGGCCCTGCACCGCGCGTGGCCGGAGGCCCAGTTCGTGATGGTGCCGGACGCGGGCCACTCCGCCAACGAGCCCGGCAACACCTCCGCCCTCATCGAGGCCACGGACCGCTTCCGCGGCCTGTAGCGCACGCGGCCACGGGCCCTCCAGGCTCGTGGCCACGTCCTCGCGGCACGACGCCACTCCCGCTCAGCCGCGAGGGCTCAGCGACTTCGCCAGCTCCTCATAGAGGTGGATGGCGGAGCGGATGGCCTTCTCCCAGTCGCCCAGGTGCAGGCTCTCGTTCTCCGAGTGGGCGTACGTGTACGGATCCTCCACGCCGATGAGCAGCGCGGGCACGCCGCCCAGCTCCTTCGCGAACGGCTCCACGAACGGAATGGATCCACCGCACCCGATGGTGACCGGCTTCTTCGCGTAGCCCTTCTCCAGCGCGCGGAACGCCGCCTGGAACGCCGGGTGCGACGAATCCGTGTACCACCAGCCGGACGCCTGGTCCTCGCGGATCTCCAGCTCCAGGCCCCACGGACACACCTTCTTCAGGTGCGCCACCAGCCGGCGCTGCACGTCCTCCGGATCCATGTCCGGCACCACGCGGATGCCCACGCGCGCCCACGCGGACTCCACGACGATGTTGCGCGCGTCCTTGCGGCTGCTGGCCTGGATGGCGTTGATGGCCAGGCTCGGCTGGCGCCAGTTCGTCTCCCAGGGGTGCCGCCCACCGCCCAACATCTGCACGCCCTCGCGCAGGCCCACCTGCTCGCGGAAGGTCGCGTCGTCACCGGGCAGCGCCTGGATGCTCTGGCGCTCCGCGTCCGTCAGCGGCTTCACCTGCTCCATCACGCCCTCAATCGCGATGGAGCCATCCGCGTGCGTCAGCGACGCCAGCATCCGGCACAGCGCCATCGCCGGATCCGGAATGGGCCCGCCCCACATGCCGGAGTGCACCGCCTGATGCAGCCCCCGCACCTCCACGTCCACCGTCACCAGCCCGCGCAGCGCCGTGGTGATGGACGGCAGGCCCGTGTCGAAGTTCGTCGTGTCCGTCAACACGATGGCGTCCGCCGCCACCAGCTTCGCGTGCTTCTGGAGAAATGCACCCAGGTGGTCACTGCCCGCCTCCTCCTCGCCCTCGATGATGACCTTCACATTGAGTGGGAGTTGGCCGGTGCTCTTGAGCCATGCGTCCACGGCGGAGGTGTGCACGACGATGCCCGCCTTGTCGTCCGCCGCGCCGCGTCCGTACAGGCGGCCGTCGCGCTCCTCGGGCTCGAAGGGCGGGCTCTTCCAGGCCGCTTCGTCTCCCGCGGGCTGCACGTCGTGGTGCGCGTAGAGGAGGAGCGTGGGGCGGCCCGGCGCCTTGAGCACCTCGCCATAGACATACGGATGCGCGCCCTCGATTTCGAGCAACTGAACGTTTTCAAATCCACGGTCCTTCAACAGGGCCGCGGTGGCCTCCGCGCTCTTGCGCACGAGGCCCGCGTCGAACCCGGGAAAGGACACACTGGGAATGCGTACGAGGGCCTTGAGGTCCTCCAGGTACGCGGCCTTGTGGGATTCGAAATGGGACAGCGCGGGATTGGTGGACATGCCCACCCCTTAACCCAAAAGGCGAGCAGGCACGTGGGATGCGCGCGCCCAAACGTCGCGCGTCTTATGTATCCTGCCACCCATGCCTGGACTACCTACCCTGCTGTTGGTGGATGACGACAGCTTCGTGCGCCGCATCCTCAAGGACGTCATCGCGGACACGGGGATCGACCTGCGGCTGCTGGAGGCCGCGGACGGGGAGGAAGGGCTGGCGCTGGCGGAGAAGGAGCAGCCGGCGGTGATGTTCCTGGACCTCTTCATGCCGAAGAAGAGCGGGCTGGAGGTGCTGGGCGCCATCAAGAGTGTTTCGCCGGAGACGCGCGTCCTGGTCATCAGCAGCATGGACGCGGAGCCGGTGGTGGAGCAGGCCATCGCCGCGGGGGCGATGGGCTTCGTGGGCAAGCCCTTCCATCCCCTGGAGATCGCCGCCGCCGTACGCCAGGCGCTCGCGTCCTGATTCCACCGAGGTCCCCGTGTCGTCATCCGTTGTCGGTTACTGGGTGGGAGATTCGCTCGGCCGCGTGCTGGGCCCCCTCCAGCTGCAAGCCTTCCGCGACCTCATCTCCTCGGGTCGCCTGAAGACGGCCGTGCGCGCGTCGCGCGACGGCACGAACTGGGTCGCGCTCCAGGAGCTCCCGGAGGTGCGCGACCTGTTCACCACCGCGGCGCCCACGTCCTCCCTCGAAAACCAGCAGGCCGAGCGCCTGCGCAACCAGCTGCGCGGCCTGCTGCACCTGCCGCCGCACGAGGTGTTCGGGCTCAAGCCGCAGGCGTCGCTCGATGAGTTCCGGCTCGCCTTCTTCCGCATGGCGAAGCGCTTCTCACCGGAGCACCTGTCGCCGGATCTTCATCCGGAGCTGCGCAAGGTCTCCGTTGAGATCTTCGACTTCCTCTCGCGGCGGATCCGCGAGGCGGAGACGCTCTTCCTCCAGGGCGCGATGCATCCGCCCGCGCCCCCGCCGCCCCGGGTGGACATGAGCGGCACGATGCCCTCCGCGCCGCTGCCGCTGAGCGGAACCGCGGTGCCCGCGCGTCCGCCACCGGTGATGACGCCGCAGGCCGCCGCGATTCCGCCGACGCCTGTTCCGGGTTCCCTCACGCGTCCGGTGGCCGCCGCGATTCCACCGACGCCCGCGCCGGGCAGCATGACGCGTCCGGTGGCCGCCTCCATTCCGCCCACGCCCGCGCCGGGCAGCATGACGCGCCCGGTGGCCGCCTCCATTCCGCCCACGCCCGCGCCGGGCAGCATGACGCGTCCGGTGGCCGCCTCCATTCCGCCCACGCCCGCGCCGGGCAGCATGACGCGTCCGGTGGCCGCCTCCATTCCGCCCACGCCCGCGCCGGGCAGCATGACGCGTCCGGTGGTTCCGCCCGCGCCGCCCCGGCCGCCTCCGGTGATGACTCCCACGACGCGTCCGGTGACGCCGCCGCAGCCCACGCCGGCTCCCGCGCCGCCGCCGCCCGCGCCCGTCCGGCGCCCCATGGCCGCCCCCGCGCCCTCGTATTCGAGCGCCGAGTTCGTGGGCCTGGAGCGCCGGTCGGATGACCGGCTCCACGCGGACGTGAAGGTGTCGATGAAGAACACGGGCATCTTCACCGACCACCGCATCATCAACCTGTCGTCGGGCGGCCTGTTCATCGGCACGGACCGACCGCTGCGGCTGGGGACGCAGGTGGAGCTGACCCTGCGCTTCGATGATCCGGAGCGCGTGATGACCCTGCGCAGCTCCGTCATCTGGGAGAACTCCCTGGACGACGGCAAGAACCCCCGCGGCTACGGATTGCGCCTGAGCTCGCTGCGCGCGGAAGAGCGGGACTTCATCCAGCAGTACGTCCGCCGCCCCAAGAAGCCCTGACAGGTTCCCGGGCGGGTGGCTTTCGCTCGGGGATCAGAACAACTGGCCCAGGAAGACCGCGCTCATCGCCACGAAGGCGACCCACACGACCATGACGGACTTCAACTCCAGGTCCCGGCGGTCCAACTCGTTCGCGAAGTTCATGGTGTTTCCTCCAGTGCTCAACGCCTTCATCCCTTCCTACGGCGCACCCGCGCGGCGATTGCCTCCGGGCCGCCGTTCCCCTGGAACGAAAGGGCGGCGATGAGCGTCTCCGGCCCGCCCGGCACGCTGGATGGCCTGCTGCCCGCGCTGCCGGTGCCGCTGTTCGTGATTCGCGGCGACCGGCTGGTGTTCACCAACACCGCGCTGCGCACGCTGCTGGGCCTGCGAGAGGACGAACTGCCGTCGCTGCTGGAGCTCGCCGCGCACTTCGGGCCGGAGGAGCGCTCCTGGGTGGAGCCCCTGTGCGAAGCGCTGATGCGCGGCGAGCAGCCCACCCCGGTGCGGCCCGCCTGGGTGCGCGTGCGCGGCGCGGACGGAAGCCAGCACGTGCTGTCGCCTGTCACCGCGCCGGGCCGCGTGCCGGAGGAGCAGCTCGTGCTGCTGCTGGACGCGGAGGGCGGGGACGCGGTGCGCACGCTGTCCACCATGCTGGTGGCCACCGCGGCGGAGCTCCTGCGCTGCCGCGATGAGGGCGCGGTGCTGGAGCTGGCGGTGGACTCCCTGCACCGCCAGGGCTTCTACGTCTCCGTGATGCTGCTGGAGGGGGACTTCCTGCGCCACGGGCCCATGCGCCAGGAGGCGGAGAGCCTGGCCGCGGCGTCGCGGCTGTACGGGCAGGACGTGCACGCGGTGCGCTTCCCTCGCTCGGGGATGCCGCACCTGGAAGAGGTGCTCACGAGCCGCAGGGCGGTGTTCCATCCGGACGCGTTCAGCATGGCGCGGCGGCTGCACTCACCGGAGGTGGCGGACACCATCCAGCGCATCTACCCGCCGGGCTCACGCGCGCTGGACGCGCCCATCTTCGTGGGGGACGAGCCCTTTGGCGTGCTGGCGGTTCAGTCCACCACGCTGACGCCCGCGAACGCGGGAGCGCTGGAGCTGTTCGCGCAGTTGATTGGCGGCGCGCTGGAGAACGTGCGGCACCACCGCGCGGCGGAGGCGCGGCTCGCGGAGGTGTCCCGCCTGCAGAACGAGCTCATCGCCAGCGAGCGGCTGACGGCGCTGGGCGAGGCGGCGGGCGTCGTGGCCCATGAGGTCCGCAACCCCCTGGGCGCCATCCTCAACACGGTGGCGGTGCTCAAGCGCGAACCCCGCCTGGGGCCCGCGGGCGCCTCCGCGGTGGAGATGCTGGAGGAGGAGGCCATCCGGCTGGAGGACATCGTGCGCGACCTGCTGGACGCGGTGCGCCCGCTGGAGCCCCGGCCGCGCCCCGTGTCGCTGGGCGAGCTGGTGCACCGCGCGCTCGCGCAGCTGCTCCACGGCCGGGAGGAGCTGCCCAAGCCGCGCGTGGCGTTCGACGAGGCGCCGGACGTGCCGGAGCTGTCCGGAGACGAGACGCTGTTGCAGCTGGCCGTCACGCACCTGATGCGCAACGCCATCCAGGCCTCGCCGCGCGGAGGCACGGTGCGCGTGGAGGTGCGCCGCGTGCCGGAGGGTGTCTCGCTGAGCGCGGAGGACGAGGGCCCGGGCATCGCCGGGTTGGATCCGCAGCGCGTCTTCGAGCCCTTCTTCCTCACCCGCGCCAACGGCCGCGGCCTGGGCCTGGCCATCGTGCGGCGCGTGGTGCTCGCGCACGGAGGCAAGGTGCGCGCGGGCGCGCGTCCCGAGGGCGGCGCGCGCTTCGAGCTGGTGCTGCCGCTCTAGCTCAAGCGCCCGATAGCACCAGCAGACAGCGCAGGCCGCCGTTCTTCACCGGGAGCTGCCGCGCGCCCTTCAGCCCCAGCGTCGCCACCAGCTTCGGATCCTCGGGGACGATGAGCGCCTTGCGCCAGTCGCGGAACGCGCCGTTCAACGTCGCGCCCAGCGCGCGGTAGAGGTCCGGCAGGTCCTCCGTTTCGCCCACGCGCTTGCCGTAGGGCGGGTTGGCCACCACGAGCCCGGGGGCGTCCGGCGGGGCCTTCAGCGTGCGCAGGTCATGCCGCTCCAGCGTGAGCGTCACGCCCGCGCGTCTGGCATTGCGCCGCGCCGTGCCCAGCGCCCCCGCGTTGAGGTCGTATCCGCGCATGGGCGCGCGAGGCTCCGCCAGCCCCTCGGCTTCCGCTTCCGCGCGGCGGTGCGCCCAGGCGGCCTTGTCGAAGGACGGGAAGGACTGGAACGCGAACGTGCGCAGCAGGCCCGGCGCGCGGCGCTGGGACAGCCAGGCGCCCTCCACCAGGAACGTGCCCGAGCCGCACATCGGATCCACCAGCGGCACGTCCCCCGCGTAGCCCGCGAGCCGGAGGATGCCCGCGGCCAGCGTCTCGCGCAGGGGCGCGCGCCCCACCTCCTGCCGGTAGCCACGCTGGTACAGGGGAGAACCGGACGTGTCCACGCTCACCGTCCAGCGCTCTCCTTCGCCGCGCACCAGCAGCGTGAGCCCCGGCCCCCCACCCTCCTCGTCCAGGTGTCCCGCGACCGTCACCTCGCACGGGTCCCAGGCCACGGCCGCGGACTCCAGCACCACGGCCGGCCCCGGGGCCACGGAGCGGTGCAGGGTCACCGACAGCCGCAGCGGCACCTTGCCGTCCCAGACGCCCGCCATGGGCAGCGCTTGCAGCCCCTGCACCAGCGCGTCCGCGGTGGGCGCCATGAACGTGCCCAGGCGCAGGAGCACGCGGCTCGCGGTGCGCAGGTGCAGGTTCGCCGTCTGGTGCAGGCCCACCGGGCCCTCGCACTCGATGCCGCCCTCCGCGCGCCGGAAGGACAGCCCCCGCTCGCGCGCCTCTGATTCCAGCGCGGGCTCCAGGCCCGGCAGCGTGGACACGTAGATGGTTTCGCCCGTCCGGGCCCGAGCGTCCGTCACGCCGACCGCGTCCGTGCGGAGGAACCCGCGTCCATGGCGGCCTGCTCCAGCGCGCGCTCCATCTGGTTCAGGTCATACGGCTTGGGCAGCAGCACCACACGCTCCAGCGCCTGGCCGTCCTCCGCCGCCACCGCGCGCGAGTCTCCGGAGGCAATGATGATTCGCAGGGCTGGATACAGCCGTACGGCCTCGCGCGCCAGCACCACGCCGGACTTGCCCGGCAGCGTCACGTCCGTGAAGAGCAGGTCGAAGGGCTCCTTCGCCAGCGCCTCGCTCGCCGCCTCCGCGCTCTCCACCGCGAGCACGGTGTGCCCCAGGTCCGTCATCAGCTCGGACGCGGACTCGCGGATGTCCGCGTCGTCCTCCACCAGGAGGATGCGCAGCGCGCCCTTCGACGGCGCCTCGGCGGGCGCGGGCGTGGGCGCGCGGTACGGCTTCGCCGCCAGCCGCTGTTCGCGTCCGCGCAGGAGCGCGCGGATCTTCCGCGCCAGGTCCTCGCGCCGGTACGGCTTGGACAAGAGGCTCACGCCGGGGTCCAACCGGCCGCCGTGCACGATGGCGTTCTCCGTGTAACCGGACGTGAAGAGCACCTCGAGGTCCGGCAGGTGCGCCTTCGCCTGCCGCGCCAGCTCCGGGCTGCGCACCGGCCCCGGCATCACCACGTCCGTGAAGAGCAGGTCCACCGGCAGGCCGCTCTGGATGACCGCGAGCGCGCTCTGGCCGTCGTGCGCCTTGAGCACGCGATAGCCCAGCTCCGTGAGCACCTCCACCACCGTGGCGCGCACCGCGGCGTCGTCCTCCACCACGAGGATGGTCTCCGTGCCGCCCTCCACCTGCCCCGGTCCAGGCTCCGCCGGCTGCACCGCCGCCTGGAAGGTGCGCGGCAGGTAGATCTTGATGGACGTGCCGTGGCCCAGCTCGCTGTAGATTTTGACGTGGCCGCCGGACTGCTTCACGAAGCCATACACCATGCTCAGCCCCAGGCCCGTGCCGCGCCCTTCCGGCTTCGTGGTGAAGAACGGCTCGAACGCGCGCTCCATCACCTCCTGCGTCATGCCGGAGCCCGTGTCGGAGATGGCCAGCAGCACGTACTGCCCCGCCGTCACCTCCTGGTGCAGCATCGCGTAGTGGTCATCCAGCATCGCGTTGCCCGCTTCGATGGTCAGCTTGCCCCGGCCGTCCATGGCGTCGCGCGCGTTGATGGCCAGGTTGAGGATGACGTTCTCCAACTGGTTGCGGTCCACGGACGTGTTCCACAGCCCGCCCGCGATGACCGTCTCCACCTCCACGTCCTCGCCCAGGGCGCGGCGCAACAGGTCGTCCATGTCGCGCACCAGCCGGCCCAGGTTGAGCGCCGTGGGCGCCAGGGGCTGCCTGCGCGCGAACGCGAGCAGCTGCGACGCCAGCCGCGCCCCGCGCTCCACCGCGCCCAGCGCCGTCTCCAGGCGCCGCTGCGCGCGCGAGTCACCCACCGTGTCGCGCTGGAGCAGCTGGAGATTCCCGCTCACCACCTGGAGCAGGTTGTTGAAGTCATGCGCCACGCCGCCGGTGAGCTTGCCCACCGCCTCCATCTTCTGCGCCTGGAGCAGCGCGGCCTCCGCCTGCCGGCGCTCTGCCTCGCTCTCCTCCAGCGCCCGCGTGCGCTCGCGCACCAGCACCTCCAGATGGTCGCGGTGGCGCGCGAGCTCGTCCTCCGCCCGCTTCTGCGCCGTCATGTCGTGGCCCTGGACGAAGATGCCGGAGACGCTGCCGTCCGCTTCGATGACGGGCTGGTAGACGAAGTCCAGGAAGGCCTCCACCAGCGGCCCCCCGGGCTCGCGCTGCAGGTGCAGCCCCATGTTGTGCCCGACGAAGGGCTCGCCCGTCGTGAACACCCGGTCCAAGAGCTCGAAGAAGCCCTGCCCGGCCACCTCCGGCAGGGCCTCCCGCACCGTCTTGCCCAGCAGGTCCCGGTGTCCCACGAGCTGGAGGTAGGAGCGGTTGGCCAGCTCGAACACGTGCTCGGGCCCCTTCAGCGAACACATGAAGCCCGGCGCCTGTTCGAACAGGCGCCGCAGGTGCCGGCGCTCGTCGTCCAGCACCCGGTTGGCCTCCTGCACCGCCTGCGCGCGCGCGAGCACCCCGCCCATCAACTGCGTCCGGGGCCCTCCGTCCTGTGACACCTCCGCGTCACGCACGGCCTGCTTGAGCTGATGAAGCTCCGTCACGTCCATCGTGTGCTGGAGGATGAAGGCCACCTCGCCCCGCCCGTCCAGGAGGGGCGTGTGCGTGGCGCTCCAGTAGCGCTCCTCCACCACGACGCCCGCGTCCGTCTGGCGGGGCACCCGGTAGGGAATGATGGCCAGCGTGTCCGGCACCCGCTCCGTCAGCACGCGGAAGAACGAGTCGCGCAGCATCCGTGAGCTGGCGTTGTTCGGGTCGTCCGGGTCGTGCGGGAACGCCTCGAAGAGGGTGCGCCCGACCAGGTTCTCCAGCCGGCTGGCGGTCACCCGCAGGTAGGCCGTGTTCGCCGTGACGTACCGGAGCTCCCGGTCCACCAGCATGTAGGGATTGGGCGACAGCTCGAAGAGCTTCTGGAAGTCGAAGGGTGCCTGCATCCATTCAAGGGGAGGTCCAGCAACCTCCCCGCCTTTCCTGGGGCCGCCGCGAATGCGGAAAGGGGTTCCCGTCCAGTGTACGGACATCCCCCTCCATCGCACCCGCCAAAAGGCCTGGGGCCCCCGTCTTCACGAACGCCAGGCCTCCCCGGGGGCAGCCTTCTGGGCACCACTCAACACAAGCCGCTCCCAGCCACCCATTGGACCCGCCACATCCGTCCGGGCTGTAAGATTGAGCGGGTCTTTCAGACCTCATAATTACCATGGTATGAGACTATTACCGCCAAGGCGGTGTAGTCCCACATGAACCGGGGTGTGCGGCAGGGGGTCGCCTTGGACGGGGGAGGAAACGACCTCCCGGCCTTCCGCCAGAGCGCTCGCACCCGGCAGGAGGTCTGTCCCCAGATGCTTGCCGTTCCAGAACCGTTGTCGCTGGATGACTCGGAAGCGGTCACCTCCCGTGCGTTTGACCGTCGTGCCTTGACGGCGTCGGTGAGGGAGCTGTCGTTGGTGACCAACGCGCGCGGCCTGTGGGCGGTGGCGCGCCAATGGCTCATCATCGCGCTGTCGGTGGCGTTCGTGGTGCAGGTGGACCGGTGGTGGGCGTGGGTGCTGGCCGCGGTGGTCATCTCCTCGCGGCAGCACGCGCTCCTGAGCCTGGTGCACGAAGCCTCGCACTACCACCTGCTCACCAACCGCAAGACCAATGACGTGCTGGCGGACCTGCTGTGCGCGTTCCCCATGAACATCACCACGGAGGGCTACCGCAAGGAGCACGCGGAGCATCACCGCTACGTCAACACGGAGAAGGACCCGTACTGGCGCACGGCGCAGCGCGACCACGCGTGGATGTTCCCTCGCACGCGCTGGGGCACTGCGCTGGTGCTGCTGGGGGACATGGTGGGCATCTTCACCCTGTCCCATTTGCGCATCATGATTCCCTGGTCCTATACGGGCCGCGCGCTGGGCAAGGGCGGCTCGCCGCCGTCCCGCGCGGAGCACCTCCGCTACGCGCTGTGGCTGACCGGCTTCATCACCTTCCTCACGCTCACGGGCGGCTGGCTCCACTACCTGCTCCTGTGGTCCATCCCGTCGCTGACGCTGATGATGATGGCCTTCCGCATCCGCGCGGTGGTGGAGCACCCCTTCACCCCCGCCACCCCGGATGAGACGCACGAGACGCGGGACGTGGAGGCGGCCACCTGGTTCGAGCGCTTCTTCATCGCGCCCTTCAACGCCAGCTACCACCTGTCCCATCACCTCTTCCCGTCCGTGCCCTACTACCACCTGCCCGCGCTGCACGAGCGGCTCAAGCAGACGGACCTGTACCGTCCCGGGGAGAACCACTTCCAGACGTACCTGGGCGGGGAGAAGAGCGCGTGGAACTTCCTCACGTCGCTGGGCCGGAAGAATGGACGTGATACATTGCCTGTGAATGATTGAAGCTGGATGCATCACGGCCTGACTGGCTTTCCCCTGGAGGCGCCCCCGTGGCGCCTCCAGGCGTGGGAAGCGCCCGCACGTCCCAGCCGTCACCAGGCGCATTTCGCTCTGAAGCCAGACGCTCGCCACCCCGCAGATACAGCGGCCTGGCGTCCTCGCGACGTGCCGAAATAGCCCACCCCGAGGCTTGAACACAGACGAAGTTTCGCGGTGTTTCTTTGCCTGCGATTCGCCAGGTCCCCCCTCCCCCTGTCTCTT
>NZ_RAWN01000121.1:0-30804 GCF_003668895.1 Corallococcus sp. AB045 | reverse complement strand
GGTGGCCAGCGCGCGCAGCTCCTCCCGGGTCGCGCCACGAGCGAGCGACGCGAACAGGTCCGCCACCACGGGCCAGTCCTTCGCGCGCACCGGCACGTCCAGCCCCAGTGAGTCCTGGCGCAGGTGCCGCTGAAGCGCCACATCGCCGCGCTTCCGCTTCCTGCCCGCGGTGGGCACGTGGAAGTACCACCTGCTGCTCGCGTCGGTGGCCATCCTCTTCCTGGGCCCGCTGGGCGGCGTGGCCGCGTCGTACATGAACTTCAGCCTGGGCTTCTTCGTCGCCAGCCAGGTGCTGTCCGGCATCCTCGGCAGCGTCGTCACCTACGGCTACGGCGCGGAGGGCAAGCACGGCGCCAACTACATGCAGACGATGGCCGCGTCGGTGGCCTCGCTGTGCGCCATGTCCGTGCTGATCCAAGCCATGGTGTGGCTGGGCATGCCCCAGCCGCCCGCGTGGCAACTGATGCTCTTCGTGGGGTGCGTGGGCATGTTCGGCGTGGGCGTGGGCATGCTCTACACGCCGCTGCTCGTGGACCGGCTCCAGTTGGACTACCCGTCCGGCTACGCGGTGGCCAACATCCTCCGAGCGCTCACGGACAAGCGCCTGCTCAAGGCCTCCATCGCGAAGCTGGGCGGCGGCACCGGCCTGGGCATCCTGGCCGCGTGGCTCACGGAGAAGTTCGCCGCCATCGCCGCGCTGAGCGTGAGCAGCTCCACGGTGGGCGCCGGCATGGTGGTGGGCAGCCGCATCACCGTGCCCGCCATGCTCATGGGCCTCGCCGGCTACGCCATCACACCCTATCTGCAAGGCATCGGCTGGCTGGGGCCGAATGATCCGTACCGGAAGATTGGCTTCCTCATCTCGCTGGCGATGATCTGCGGCGCGGCGCTGGTGGACCTGGCGCTGCTCGCGGTGCAGGCGGTGGACCGCATCCGGGGCCGCGCGCAGGCTCCCGCGGACACCGAGCCCGCGTGGAAGAAGGTCAACGTGCCCCGGCTCATCGCCTGGGTGGTGGGCTGGGGCGCGGCGGTCGTCGTGGTGGCCACGCAGGTGCTGCACCAGCCCGCGGGATTCATCATCTTCGGGCTCGCGCTGTCGCTCCTGTTCGTGCTCATCAACGGCATCGCCTACGGCATCAGCGACAACAACCCCATCTCCAGCGCCTTCGTGATGTCGGTGCTGCTGATGTCGCTGCTGGGCCTGAAGGATCCGCTGGTGGGGCTGATGGCGTCCTCCATCCTGCTCATCTCCACGTCGGTGGGCTGCGACATGCAGCAGGACCGCTCCACCGGGTGGCGCCTGGGCACCAACCGCGTGGTGCAGTTCCGCTACCAGGTGCTGGGCATCTTCATGGGCGCGGTGCTGTGCGTGGTGCTCGCGCGGGTGTTCATGGGCGCGTACCCGGTGCTGTCCGTCAACCAGTTGGACCACCCGGACGTGAAGGTGGCCCAGTGGAGCTCCGCGATGACGTACAAGTTCGTGGGCGCCATCCGCGACCTGGGCACGCTGTCGGCGCACAAGGTGACGGCGCTGCTCGTGGGCCTGTCCATCGGCTTCACGCTGGAGGTCATCCGCAAGGTGGTGCGCCGCCGCCCCGCGTACCTGAGCTACGTGCAGGGGTCGCGCACGGGGTTCGGCGTGGGCTGGGGGATGGATTCGCTGGTGCTGGCCAGCCCCTACGCGCTCGCGTTCGGCGGCTTCATCGCGCTGCCCGCGGCCATCTGGTTCGGCGTGGGCGGCATCCTCACATCCCTCTTCAACACTGTGTCCAAGCGCTTCCGGAAGGAGCCCGCGCCCGGCGAGGCGGTGCTGCCGGAGGACATGAGCACCATGTCGCTGGTGGGCGGCGGCCTCATCGCGGGCGAGTCGCTCTTCTACCTCTTCGTGGGCCTCGCCGGCCTGCTGGCCCTCTTGGGCTGACGCGTCCTGTCCCGGAGCACGGCTTGACTTTCCGTGCATCCGGGAGCACTTCTTGTCCCGTGAACCTCGTCATCAACACCACCGCGACCACGACCACCACCGCTTCGGCGGGCGTGGGTGCGGTGCGCGTGTCGGTGTCCTGACGAGCGCACGGTTTCCCGCCCCGCCGAAGTCCGGCCGGGGCGACCGTGCAACCTCACACGCCCCGTGTCCGGCCCCGGCTGCTTCATCCCGACCGACACACGGAGACGACAATGCTTGATGAACACGACCACCGCGCGCTGGGCCAGCGCCTGGACCTCTTCCACCTGCAGGAGGAGGCCGCGGGCATGGTGTTCTGGCACCCGCGCGGACTGATGCTGTACCGGTTGCTGGAGGACCACGTCCGCCAGCGCATGCTCGAGGAGGGCTACCGCGAAGTCCGTACGCCGCAACTGTGCTCCCAGCCGCTCTGGGAGCAGAGCGGCCACTGGGAGAACTTCCGCCAGAACATGTTCTGCCTGCCGGAGGGCGACCGGCACCTGGCGTTGAAGCCGGTGAGCTGCCCCGGCCACATCCAACTGGTGCAGCGCATGGCGCCCAGCCACCGCGACCTGCCCCTGCGTCTGGGGGAGTTCGGGCTGGTGCACCGCAGCGAGCCCAGCGGCGCGTTGCATGGGCTGTTCCGCCTGCGCCAGTTCACGCAGGACGACGGCCACATCTTCTGCGCGGCGGAGCAGGTGGAGGCGGAGGTGATCCGCTTCGTGCGCTCGCTCAAGGCGTTCTACGCGGGCTTCGGCTTCGACGACGTGCAGGTGGCCTTCTCCAGCCGTCCGGCGATGCGCGCCGGCGGTGACGCGCTGTGGGACCAGGCGGAGGCGTGGCTCCAGTCCGCGGCGAAGCAGGCGGGCCTCCAGTATGAGGACCAGCCCGGCGAGGGCGCCTTCTACGGGCCCAAGCTGGAGTTCGTGCTGAAGGACCGGTTGGGCCGTGCGTGGCAGTGCGGCACGATCCAACTGGACCTGGTGCAGCCGGAGCGCTTCGACCTGCACTACGTCGGCGCGTCCGGAGAGCGCCTGCGTCCGGTGATGCTTCACCGCGCGCTGTTCGGCAGCCTGGAGCGCTTCATCGGCGTGCTGCTGGAGCACCACGGGGGCGCGCTACCGGCGTGGCTCGCGCCCGAGCAGGTGGTGGTGGCCTCCGTGGGAGCGGGGGCCGCCGCGTACGCGCAAGAACTGGCGGCGCGGCTGCGGCGGGCCGGCTGCCGTGCGCGGGCGGACGTGCGGGACGAGTCCCTGTCGAAGAAGGTCCTGGGCTCGCACGAAGACGGCGTGCCGTTCCTCGCGGTGGTGGGTGGCCGCGAGGTGGAGTCGAAGGGCGTCCGCCTGCGCCAGCGCGATGGGTCCCAGCGCGACCTGCCCTGGGATGACGCCGTGGCGTGGCTGTCCGCCGCGTGTCAGCCGGCCGTGGCGGGCTGAGCGTCAGCACGTGAGGCACCGGCCCGGTGCTCCCTTCCCGTATGCGAAGGGGGCGCCGGGCCTTCCGTGGGTTCAGGAGTAGAGGCTCAGGTATTCCAGCGGCTCGCCGGGCCGCAGCAGCGTGAGGGACTCGGAGGCGACGTCGTCCAGGAGGAGGAGTCCCACCGCGTGGTGTTCCGCGTCCACGACCACCAGGCGGTCCAGGTGGTGCTGCTCCATCAGGCGCTCGCCGGCCTCCAGCGGCGCGTCCTCCGGGCAGGTGACGAGCGGGGCTGTCATCGCCTCGCGCACGGTGGTGACGTCGGGGTCATGTCCGTGGACGGTGGAGCACAGGGAGAGCTCGGAGTCAGTGAGCAGTCCCACCACCCGGCCGTGCTCCGTGACGGGCAGCGCCCCCAGGCAGGCGGTATCCAGCCGCTCGGCGGCGGAGCGCAGGCATTCATCCGCGTCGATGGTCTTCACGTCCCTCTGCATCAGCTCCGAAATCCGCATGGGCAGAACCTCCTGGCGACGCGCGCCCCGCGTCTCGGAGCAGTACAACCGGCGCACGGACATCCAACCCATTGTCCTGAAGGCCCGCCGCTCCGTGAGGAACAGAACCAGGGCGCCGGCCCCCTGCCTGCCTGCCTGGTATAGGGTGCGACGCGAAGGGCTGCGGTGCATCCAAGGCCGTGCTCCGGGCCCAAGGCCCGAAACGTGGAGGAGGACCCATGGCGGACAAGCTCATTCTTTCCAACGACGAGTGGCGCAAGCGCCTCACCCCCGAGGAGTTCCAGGTGCTGCGTCAGCACGGCACCGAGTACCCGGGGACGGGCTGTTTCCTCGGCACCAAGACTCCGGGCACCTACGTGTGCGCGGGCTGCAACAACCCGCTGTTCAAGGCCGGGACGAAGTTCGAGTCCGGCACCGGATGGCCGTCCTTCACCCAGACGCTGTCGGAGGACTCCGTCACGGAGATCCGCGACGTGTCGCACGGGATGGTTCGCACCGAGGTCCGCTGCGCGCGCTGCGACGGCCACCTGGGCCACGTGTTCCCGGACGGCCCGCCGCCCACGGGGCTGCGCTACTGCATGAACTCCGTGGCGATGAAGCACATCCCCGAAGGAAACCCCATCGAGTTGGTCCGGGCCTGATCAGGTCGCCAGAAGTGCGTTGGCACCTCCGGTCACGGAAGCGCGGCTCGGCCGGAGGCATCCGGGGTCCCCGGAGCATGCGCTCCATCTTGGGGGAGACGATGCGGAAGTTTCGGGAGACAGCGAACGCGAAGAGCGGTCGTCGCTCACGAAGCAACGGGGCCCCGTGAATGAACAATGGAGCCCCAGAGGCGAGCGGCCCACCGGCCCCAAAGAGCCCTGGAGTCCACGAAGCGGCTCGCCCACATTGCGAACCGCCACGCGGATGGGTCCGAGGAAGCCGGTGGGTGGAGCCTCGCATTGCAGGGAGCCCCTTCCTGAGACGAGGCGCCAAAACCTGTCCGACAGTCGGGCAGGTTTCCCAAGACCGCGTCCGTCACATTCCTTCCGACGCACTCTCCGCCCCGAGCACAGGGCACGAACGCTGGGGCGGCTGGAGGCAACAGCGCCCCACTGTCCGGCTCCAAGGGAAAGGACGCTCCATCGGGGCGAGGTGCGACCCCAGAAGCCCCGGTGCATGGAGCGACGCAGCAACCGGGGCCACGCGCATCCACGAGGAGACGTGCCTCAAGTGCATTGTCCTGCTCAACGGATGACGCCAGGCGGCCAGGTCCACGCGCCTCGAAGGAGGGACGTGCCTCCGGCGCCTCGTCTCGCTCGGAGGCTGCCGTAGGGCAGCCGGCGGGCCCCTCCTCGATGCCGGGGCGTGCCTCCAGCATCTCGTCATGCGCGGCTGACGTAGGGAGACCGACGGGCCCCTCCTCGATGCCGGGGCGTGCCTCCAGCATCTCGTCATGCGCGGCTGACGCAGGGCGGCCGGCGGACCCCTCCTCAATGCCGGGGCGTGCCCCCAGCATTTCGTCATGCGCGGCTGATGCAGGGCGGCCGGCGGGCCCCTCCTCGATGCCGGGGCGTGCCTCCAGAATCTCGTCCTGTGCGGTGGCTGGCGTACGGCGACCGACGTCACCCTCTTCGATGCCGAGGTGTGTCCCCAAAACATCGTTCTGGTGAGTGACTGATGCGGAGGCCCCGAGGGGGCCCTCTTGGGTGAAGTGGGCCTCGGGGGACGCAGGTACTTGGGTAGCAGGTGCGAATGCGTTCAGCACGCGCTCATCGCGAGCCTTCAGCAGTGCCGGCAGCTCGTTCTGAAGTGCCTGCACGTCGCGCTCGTGCAGGATCGCCGTCACGCGGAGGGCCCACTCGCGCAGCGCCTCACCACCCATGAGCGGCAGCAGTTGGGCTGCACCTCCCAGGAATGCCCGCTGCAGGGACTGAACGAGGAGCACGTGCCCGGGACGCGCCGCCACCCGCGCTGCATGCCGCAGCAACTCGAATTCCACCTGGGCGCAGGTTGCACCCGACTCCCAGCGCGCCGCGTCCTGAAGCTGGAAGCACGTGCTCCCCAGCCGGTCCAGGTCGAGGTCCGAGGCCCTCGCGCAGCAGTCGGCCAGCAGTTCCACCAGCACCTGCCGCTTGAGGCTGAAGTAGCCCTCCAGCAGCCACCGGGCATCCGGGTTGCTCGCGTCATGCAGCGCCAGCCCCAGGTTCTCCAGCGTCAGCGACTCATCCAGCGCCACCGCGCGAGTCCTTCGTCCGGGGCACTGAACCACCAGCCCCCGTGCGGCCAGCCGCCGCAGCGCCTCACGGAGGGTTCCCCGGCACACGTCATAGCGGCGCGCCAGCTTCGCTTCGGAGCCGAATTGCCCGCTCGGGTGCAGCCGCCCCAGCGCGATATCGCGCTCGATTTGCGCCTCCACATAAGCCACGAGTCCGCCTCGTCCCATCCCCATTCCCCCTCCTCGTCCCAGCATCGCCATCCAACCACAGGGGTCTGACATGGATGTGCGGGCCCACCCTCCGCGTCGCTTGCCGGGCGAGCTCGCTCCCGGGCCGCATGGGGCGAAAACCTGTCCGACAGTCGGACAGGTTTTGAGGCAACCGCCCCCGGACGGGCGACCCTGTCCGTGCCCCACCCTGGCGTCTGCGCACGCATGACTCGCGCCCCTGCCGGACCGGTGCGGTCTCGGGGCTCATGCAGCGGAAACTTGTCCGTCTGTCCGACAAGCAAACCGTCCTCGTCACCGGCCGGGCCGGCTCGGGCTGGAGCCTCATGCGGTGGAAACCTGTCCGACAGTCGGACAGGTTTTGAGAGAGCCTGGCCCGGGAGGCACCTCTGTGCGTGTCCCTCGTTGACGTTTGCGCATGCACGACGTCGCTCACCTACCGGGACAGGCGCGTCCTCGGGCCGCATGCTGCGAGAACCTGTCCGACAGTCGGACAGGTTTGGAGGGAACCGGGCCCGGGTGGGGACCGCTGGCCGAGCCCCCGACGTGGCGTCCGCGCGTGCATGGCGTCGCGCACCTGCGGACTGGCAGCCCCGGGCCTCATGGGGCGGAAACCTGTCCGACTGTCGGACAGGTTTGGAGGGAACCGGGCCCGGGTGGGCGCCGCTGGCCGTGCCCCCACCTTCGCGTCCGCGCACGCACGACGTCGTGGCCCGCCTCGGTGCGCCACGAGGCTCGCGTCCTCGGATTCATGCGGTGCGAACCTGTCCGACAGTCGGACAGGTTTTGAGCGGGCCGCCCCTGGGCGGGGGCCTCTGTGTCCGTGATCCACCTTGGCGTCCGCCCACGCATGACGTCGCGGCCCCTCGCGGCGCTCCGTTGGGCTCGAGATCTCACGGAAGACTTCCGGTCGTGGGACTCTTTGACGAACTCCTGGCGGCCTACCTGGTGCCTCGATGCAGGACGCGCCTCCCCTCCCTCTGCGAGGATGGGTGACCATGCGACGACCTCTGGCTGGACTCCGGGTGCTGCTGACCGCGCTCTTGCTGGGCGGCGCTTCCCAGGGGGCGCCCCCTCCGAAAGCAGCGCCTCCCACGCAGCCCCAGGTGACGTGGCTCTATCAGGACCGGTTGGCCCCGCCCTGGGAGGACCTGACGTGGGCCGGGGCGCACGCGATGAGCGCTACCGTGTCAGGGGCCTCGGGCAACCACGCCATCTCCGTGACGCTGGGGCCCTGGGAGGCGCTGTACTTCGGCCACCCGGGCTTCGACGTGTCACCGGATGACACGCTGGTGCTGAAGGTGAACGGTGGGAAGGGCGGTGCGAACGCGGCGGTGCGCGCTCGCGTCGTCATCGGCTCCGAACAGCCCGTGGGCATGCCCCTGGGCCCCACCTGCGAGGGCGGTGCCATCCCGGCCCGGAAGTGGACGACCTGCCGCGTGCCACTGGCGAAGCTGCTGCCCGAAGGCCGCACGCGCATCACCGGCCTATGGCTCCAGGAGGACAGCGGCAGGACGCTGCCGCCCCTCTCCTTCGATGACATCGGCATCGAGCAGGGCCCCCGGCCGGTGACTCTCACGCTGGAGACGCCCGCCGTCTTCCTGGCTCCGGGCGCCACGCACGCCTTCCGCGCCACCGTGACGAACAGCACGGACACGGACGTGGCCTGGAGCGTGGAGCCCGGAAACGAGCGGGGCACCATCAGCCCCGCTGGGGTCTACACCGCGCCCCGCAAGCCGGGCACGTACCGGGTGATGGCACGGAGCAAGGCGGACCCGAGCCAGGTGGCCCAGGCCAGCGTGGTGGTGAGTGCATCCCCGGCCGTGAAGGGTCCTCCAGGCCAGGGAGGCAAGTGGGTGTCGGGCTACTACACGGGCTGGAACGCGGACGACTATCCGCCGGAGAAGGTGGACTTCAGCGCGCTCACGCACATCCTCGTGGGCCGCGTCACGCCGAAGGCGGACGGCACGCTGAGCACGAAGTTCGACAATGACCGGGGGCCGGAAATCGCCCGCACGCTGTCGAAGCGCGCGCATGCGGCGGGCCGCAAGGCGCTCATCATGGTGGGCGGCTCCGGTGAGCACGACGGCTGGGTGGGCGCTGCGTCCGACGCGAACCGCGCGAAGTTCGTCCGCTCGCTGCTGAAGGCGATGGACGACTTCGGCTACGACGGCCTGGACCTGGACTGGGAGCCCGTGGAGAAGGAGGACCGGCCGCAGCTGCTGGCCCTGGTGAAGGCCCTCCGCGAGGCGCGGCCGAAGATGCTCCTCACCTTCCCCCTCCACTGGATCAACACCAACTTCCCCACCGACGCCGACCCCTGGTTCGCGGAGCTGGCGACACACTTCGACCAGATGAACCTGATGTCCTACGAGATGATTGGCGCGTGGGACGGCTGGAAGTCCTGGCACACGTCCGCGCTGAAGGGCGAACAGGGGCTGCATCCCACGTCCATCGCGTCCAGCCTGGACCTGTGGGTGAAGGCCGGCATCCCCAAGGCGAAGCTGGGCATCGGCATCCCCTTCTATGGCCTTGCGTGGCGCCACATCACCGGGCCCTACCAGCCCTTCACGAACTGGTCCGACTACGTGGGCGGGGACAACTCGTTCACCTACAAGAAGATCCTCCGCTATTCGAAGCAGGGGAAATACCAGTGGGACGAGAAGGCCCAGGCCAGCTACCTGACGTTCGCCAAGGACAAGCTCGTGGAGGACGGCACGGTGACGTGGATCTCCTACGACAGCCCGCAGGCCATCGCCGCCAAGGGCGCCTTCGTGAAGCAGGAGGGCTACGGCGGCACCATCATCTGGACGATCAACCAGGGGTGCACGGACGCGGAGACCGGCGCCAACCCGCTGCTGGACGCGGTGAAGGCGGCCTTCCTCCCGTAGCGGCGAGGAAGGCCCCGTCCCGCGGACGCGTCAGCCCAGGGTGACGCGGGCGTTGCGGAACATGCGCATCCAGGGGCCGTCCTCGCCCCACTCCGCCGGGTGCCAGGAGTGCTGCACGGTGCGGTGCACACGCTCCGGGTGCGGCATGGTGATGGTGAAGCGCCCGTCCTTCGTGGTGACGCCCGCGATGCCGTGCGGCGAGCCGTTGGGGTTGGCCGGGTACTTCGCCGCCACCTGGCCCCGGTTGTCCACCCAGCGCGTCGTCACCAGCCCGGCGGCGTTGAAGCGCGCGGCGGCATCCGCGTTGGCGAACTCCGCCCGCCCCTCGCCGTGCGACACGACGATGAGCATCCGGCTGCCCTCCATGCCCTTGTAGAAGAGCGACGGCGACGGCGCGATTTCGACCGTGCCCAGGCGGGCCTCGAACTGCTCGGACGCGTTGCGCACGAAGCGCGGCCAGCCTTCCGCGCCGGGGATGAGCTCGCGCAGCTGCGCGAACATCTGGCAGCCGTTGCACGCACCCAGGCCGAAGCTGTCCGGCCGCGCGAAGAACTCCGAGAAGGCGTCCCGCGTGCGCGGGTTGAAGAGGATGGACTTCGCCCACCCGCCGCCCGCGCCCAGCACGTCGCCGTAGCTGAAGCCGCCGCACGCCATCACGCCGTGGAAGTCCTTCAGCGACACGCGGCCCGACAACAGGTCGCTCATGTGCACGTCCACCGCGGCGAAGCCCGCGCGGGTGAACGCCGCCGCCATCTCCTGCTGGCTGTTGACGCCCTGCTCGCGCAGCACCGCCACGCGCGGCCGGGCCCCCTTGGCGATGTACGGCGCCGCCACGTCCACCTTCGGATCGAACGTGAGCACGGGCGACAGGCCCGGGTCTTGCGCGTCGCACTTCGCGGAGTACTCCTCCTCCGCGCAGGTGGGGTTGTCGCGCAGCTTCTGGATTTCGTAGCTCACGCGGGACCAGGTGCGCTTGAGCGCCACCGTCTCCTCCGCGAGCAGCTCCCGGCCGCCGTGCCGCACGCGCACCACCTGATGGGACGTGGGCCGTCCCAGCTCGTGGACGTGCGCCCCCAGGCCGTGGCGGGTGAAGGCATCACGCACGCGCGCCACGTCGGACGCGCGCACCTGCACCACCGCGCCCAGCTCCTCGTTGAAGAGGGCCGCCACCGCGTCGCCGCCCAGCGGGGCCAGCTCCACGTCCAGACCGCAGTGGCCCGCGAAGGCCATCTCCGCGAGCGTGGCCCAGAGGCCGCCATCGGAGCGGTCGTGGTACGCGAGCAGCACGCCTGCCGCGTGCAGCTCCTGCACCGCCGCGAAGAAGCCCTTCAGCGCCGCCGCGTCATCCACGTCCGGGCACTCCGGGCCCACCTGCTGGTGCACCTGCGCCAGCACGGACGCGCCCAGCCGCTGCCGGCCCTTCGCCACGTCCAGCAGCAAGAGGCGCGTGTCCCCCGCCACGTCCACCGGCTGCGGCGTCAGCGTGACGCGCGCGTCCAGCACCGGCGCGAACGCGGTGATGATGAGCGACAGGGGCGACGTCACCGCCTTCTTCTGGCCGTCCTCCTGCCACTGCGTGCGCATGGACATGGAGTCCTTGCCCACCGGGATGGCGATGCCCAGCGCGGGGCACAGCTCCATGCCCACCGCGTGCACGGCGGCGTAGAGGTTCGCGTCCTCGCCGGGGCTGCCCGCCGCCGCCATCCAGTTCGCGGACAGCTTCACGTCCGACAGCTTCCCGATGCGCGCCGCCGCCAGGTTGGTGAGCGCCTCGCCCACCGCCATGCGCGCGGAGGCCGCCGCGTCCACCAGCGCCACCGGCGTGCGCTCGCCGAGCGCCATCGCCTCGCCCGTGTCGGACATCAGCGACGCCAGCGTCACCGCGCAGTCCGCCACCGGCACCTGCCACGGCCCCACCATCTGGTCGCGCGCGGTGTGGCCGCCCACGGAGCGGTCGCCAATGGTGATGAGGAACGACTTGTCCGCCACCGTCGGGTGCGACAGCACCGCGTGTGCCGCGGCCTTCAAGTCGGACGAGATGCTCAGCGGCGCGTGCTTCAGCGGGCGCGACGCGAACTCGCGGTGCATGCGCGGCGCCTTGCCGAAGAGGACGTCCATGGGCAGCGCGATGGGCGTGTCACCCAGCTCGCGGTCCGTGAGCGTGAGCACCTGCTCCGCCGTGGCCTCGCCCAGCACGGCGAAGGGGGCGCGCTCGCGCTCGCACAGCGCGGCGAAGCGCGCCAGGTCCTCTGGCGCCACGCCCAGCACGTAGCGCTCCTGCGCCTCGTTGCACCAGATTTCCACCGGGGACATGCCCGGCTCGTCGTTGGGCACCTCCCGCAGCTCCAGCCGGCCGCCCAGCTCGTTGTCGTGCGCCAGTTCCGGCAGCGCGTTGGACAGGCCGCCCGCGCCCACGTCGTGGATGGAGCGCACGGGGTTCGCATCGCCCTGCATCCAGCACTGGTCGATGACCTCCTGGCAGCGGCGCTCCATCTCCGCGTTGTCCCGCTGCACGGAGGCGAAGTCGAGGTCCGCCGCGCTCGCGCCCTGCGCCATGGAGGACGCCGCGCCACCGCCCAGGCCAATGAGCATCGCCGGGCCGCCCAGCACGATGAGCTTGTCGCCCGCGCGCAGCGGGGCCTTCTTCACGTGGCCCGCGCGGATGTTGCCCAGGCCGCCCGCCAGCATGATGGGCTTGTGGTAGCCGCGCACCTCCACGCCCTCGGGCGTGGGCACCTGCTGCTCGAAGCTGCGGAAGTAGCCGGTGAGGTTGGGCCGGCCGAACTCGTTGTTGAACGCGGCGCCTCCCAGCGGGCCGTCCACCATGATGTCCAGCGCGGACACGATGCGGTCCGGCTTGCCGTAGGGCGCCTCCCACGGCCGCGCGTAGTCCGGCAGGCGCAGGTGGCTGACGGAGAAGCCGGTGAGCCCCGCCTTGGGCTTCGCGCCGCGCCCGGTGGCGCCCTCGTCGCGGATTTCACCGCCCGCGCCCGTGGCCGCGCCCGGGTACGGCGAGATGGCGGTGGGATGGTTGTGCGTCTCCACCTTCATCATGATGTGGGCCGGCTCGCGCACAGTGCCCCACTCGCGCCCCTCGCCCTGCGGGAAGAAGCGCTCCACCTCGAAGCCCTCGATGACGGCGGCGTTGTCCTTGTACGCGGACAGCACTCCGCCCGGGCTCTGGGCATGGGTGTTCTTGATGGCCTGGAACAACGAGCGCTCTCGCGGCTGGCCATCCACCGTCCACGACGCGTTGAAGATTTTATGGCGGCAGTGCTCGCTGTTCGCCTGCGCGAACATCATCAACTCCACGTCGGTGGGGTTGCGCTTGAGCTCCGTGAAGCGCGCCACCAGGTAGTCGATTTCGTCCTCCGCCAGCGCCAGGCCCAGCTCGCCGTTGGCCTTCGCCAGCGCCGCGCGGCCTCCGCCCAGCACGTCCACGCGCGTGAGCGGCCGGGGCGAGTCCGTGCGGAACAGCACCTCCGCGTCCTCCAGCCGGGGCAGCACCGCCTGCGTCATCCGGTCGTGGAGCACCGCATGCACGCCCTCCGCCTCGTTCGCGTCCAACTCACGGCCGCCCGGGCCGGTGAGGAAGAACGCGATGCCGCGCTCCATGCGGCGCACCTGCGTGAGGCCACAGTGGTGCGCGATGTCCGTCGCCTTGGAGGCCCAGGGCGACACCGTGCCCGGACGCGGCACGACCAACAGCAGCGTGCCCGTGCGCTCGCGCTTCGCCGTGTGGGGGCCGTACTCCAGAAGGCGCCCCAGCCGCTCCGACTCGTCCTGCGTCAGCGGCGCGGACGCGTCCACGAAGTGCACGAACTCCGAGTAGAGGGTGGCCACCGTCGGCACCCGCTCCCGGCAGCGGGCGAGCAGCTTGGCGAGCCTGAATTCGGAGAGGGCCGGAGCCCCGCGCAGCGTGAGCATGAAGGTCCTTGCGAACGGGTGACGGGAGGTAACAGCGGGGCCGTCCTTATCACCGCGCCTCGCGTCACAACGTCCGGAGTTCGTGCCAGGACGCCCGCACAGCACCCAGGTGGGTGAACCACCGCCGACGTGGGCGCTCCTCCGGACTCAGCCTTATTTCCAACACTCCCAGTCCTCCCAGAATTCATCTGACAGTCAGGGCTCCATGCTTTGCTCGCGAGGCTTCACAGACTCGTTTCGTCACACTGGGGGCATGTCATGACGCGAAAGAACCGCTGGCTCCTCGCCGGCCTGACGTTCACGCTGTCCGCATGTGGAGCGGGAGGTCCTGGCGCCGAGGCACCCTCCGCTCCTTCCGAAGCCCGTCTGGGAGACCTGAAGTCAGCGCTGGGAGCATTGCCCGGCGCGGAGGTGCGGGGGGTGCACGCGGACGGCGTGCCCCAGTTCATCCTGGGCGCGTTGGGCACGACGGGCCGGCCCGTCTCCGGTGCCAGCGCCTGGCAGGCGCACGCGCTCCTGGAGCCCACCCTGCTGCGCGTGCTGCCCGCCTTCCGGCTGACGACGAAGGACCTGGTGCCCAAGCGCATCCACCGGGACGAGCTGGGCAATACGCACCTGCGCTACACGCAGACCAAGGGCGGGCTCCCGGTGGTGAACGAGGAGCTCCTCGTCCACCTGGACGCGCGGGGTCAGGTGTACGCGGTGAACGGCACCGCGCGTGACGGCGAGCCCCTGCCGGCCCCCGCTCGCATCGCTCCGGAGGCCGCGAGCGAGGCGGCGCTGGCGGCGTCCCCGGCGGGCAGCAGCGCGGGAGCGCCCCGGGAGGTCTTCGTCCGGCCGACCCCGGAGGCGCCCCTGGTCCGCGCCTTCGAGGTGGTGGTGTCCGGACAGGACGCGGACGGCATGGCCCTGCGCGACCGCGTCTACGTGAGCGCGGCGGATGGACAGGAGGTGCTGCGCGCGCCGGAGATCCACGCCGCGCGCTACCGCAACGTGTGCTCGGTGGGCGGCAGCAACAACGGCACGTGCCGGGTTGAAGGCCAGGCGGACACCGGCGACACGGCCATCGACAAGACGTATGACAACCTGGGCCTCTTCTACGACTGCTTCCAGCAGAACTTCGGCCGCGATTCGTGGAACGGCTGGGGCGGCCAGTTGCTGGCGCAGGTGCACTACGGCACCAGCTACGCGAACGCGTACTTCGACGGCACGAAGCTGGTCTGCGGTGACGGCAGCCTGCCCCAGCTGGGGCAGCCGTGCGAGGACCCGGACATCGTCGTGCACGAGTTCATGCACGGCGTCACCGCGACCACGTCCGACCTCATCTACAGCGGCGAGTCCGGCGCGCTCACCGAGTCGCTGTCGGACATCTACGCCGCCACCTGCGACAGCTGGGCCTCGGGCACCTGGAGCACCGCGACGTCCGTGTGGCACATCGCCGAGACGGCCTGGACCCCCGGCATGTCCGGGGATGCCCTGCGCTACATGAACGACCCCGCGGCGGATGGCTACTCCGTGGACTACGCCCCGGACCTGAACAGCGGCACGGACGTGCACTCCGGCGCCGGCGTGGCCAACCTGGCGTTCAAGCTGATGGCCACCGGCGGCGTGCACCCGCGAGGCAAGACGCTGGTGAACGTGCCGGCCATCGGCGTGGAGGCCGCGGCCCACATCTTCTGGTACGCCAACATGAACCTCTTCACCCGCACCACCAACCTCTACGCGGCCAGGTTGGCGACGCGGGTGGCGGCGCAGAGCCTGGGCTACAACACCGCCGTCCAGGACGCGGTGGATGCAGCGTGGCTCGCGGTGGGCGTGGGCGTCACGACGTCGCCCTCGTGTACTCCGCTGCCCAACAACACCACGGTGTCGCTCATCACCGGCAACGCCTCGTCGCTGAAGTACTACTGCTTCGACGTGCCGGCGAACACGCCCTCCACGGTGAGCATCTCCGGCGGCACCGGGGACGCGGACCTCTACACGCGCTTCGACTTCGCGCCCACGACGCAGATATTCGACTGCCGTCCCTACCTGACGGGCAACAACGAGACGTGCAACCTGGTGGGGCAGCCCATCGCCGGCCGGCAGTACCTCCTGCTCCGGGGCTTCACCGCCTACAGCGGCGTGAGCCTCTCCGTGGCCTGGTGACGCACCTGGCGCTTCCCCTCACCGCGCACCGGCGGTGAGGGTGGGCGCGGGGGGGCTGGCCTCCTCCCGGGCCCTGGGCGAAGAATGCGCGCCCGGGGCCTGTTCAGGTCCCGGCAAGGACGGAGGGCCATGAGGGACGAGCGCGTCATCTTCAGCAGCAGCGTGGACAGCCTGTACCGCAAGGTGCTGGCCCCCTCCCTGACGCCCGAGCTGGTGGACCGGCTGCGCGCGCGGGGGATGAACCTGCACGCCCCGCTGCTCGCCGCGTACCCGCTGGCCGTCTGGGTGGACTGCCTGGCCGACACGGCCCGCACGCTCCACCCCGACCAGCCGGTGGAGCAGGGCCGGCGCCGGATGGGCCGGCGGATGGTGGAGGGCTACGCGCAGACGCTGGTGGGCGGCGCGGTCCTCACGCTGGCCCGCGTGGTGGGCCCCATGCGCTCGCTGGAGCGGATGCAGCACAACTTCCGCAGCGGCAACAACTACACGGAGACGCGGCTCACCGTACTGGGCCCCACCCAGGCGGACCTCTGGTTCAACGAACCGGAGGCCCTGGAGGGCTTCGTGGACGGCGTGCTGGAGGAAGGGATGTTGCGCGTGGGAGTCCAGGGCTTCACCCTGCACCGCACCCGCCACTCGCCCGATTCCGCCACCTATCACCTGGAGTGGGCCGACCGGTCCTCCTGACCCCTGCCTTCATGTCTTCCATCCTCTCGACGCTGCCCGCCCTCTACCAGGACCTCCTGCCAGCCTTCTTCCGCAAGGACGCCCCGACGGAAGAGAAGGCCACCTGCTCCAACTGCGCCATGAGCCGCGCCTCCGCGCAGGCCACGGTGGAGTCGGTGGACGGGGCGGAGCACCTGTTCCGGCCGGACACCAAGTGCTGCACGTACCAGCCGCGGCTGCCCAACTACCTCGTGGGCGCGCTCCTGTCGGATGACTCGCCGCAGATGGCGGAGGGGCGCCGGCGCATCGAAGCCAAAATCGACAGCCGCATCGGCGTGAGCCCGCAGTGGGTGAAGCCGCCCGCGAAGTTCAACCACCTGTACAAGAACGCGCACCAGTTCTTCGGCCGCGCGTCGTCGCTGCGCTGCCCGTACTACGCGCTGGAGTCCGGCGGCTGCACCATCTGGGCGTACCGCGAGTCCGTCTGCTCCACGTTCTTCTGCAAGTACGTGGCGGGCCGCGACGGTCAGCGCTTCTGGATGTCGCTCAAGACGTACCTGACGCTGGCGGAGTTCCAGCTGTCGCGCCACGCGCTGCTCCAGCTGATGCCGGAGTTCCTCCTGGACGGCCGCGACAAGGCGGAGGTGGCCACCGGCCCGCTGTCCGTGGAGGACCTGGACGACGCGGCGCCCCCGGCCAAGGTGTACGCCGCGCTCTGGAAGGGCTACGCCGGGATGGAGAGGGACTTCTACCGCGCCTGCTACGACGCCGTGCGCGCCGTGTCCCGGGACGGGCTGGAGCGGATGCTGGGCCTGGACGGCACCATCGAACAGAAGGTGCTGGAGAAGCTGTACACCCAGGCCACCGCGCCCACGCTGCCGCGCGTGCTGCGCTTCAACCCGGACGCGACGGTGAAGTGGCTGCCGGACGGCAGCGTCGCGCTGGGCTCGTACAGCGAATACGACGCGGTGGCGCTGCCGGGTGAGGCCTACTCGCTCCTGGTGGAGTTCACCGGCCAGAAGCCCGTGGAGGCCGTCCGCCAGCACCTGCGAGACCACAAGCAGGCGGACCTGGATCCGGACATCCTCCTGGAGCTGCACCGGCACCGCATCCTCATCGAGCCCTGAGAGGGCCGCGCCTCAGGGCTGGCCCGCGAAGGCGCCCACGTCGCGCAGCCAGCGGGCGATCTTCTGGGTGCGCTCCCACGCGGGCTCGGCGGCGACCAGGTGCTCCGCCAGCCACGCGCTGAAGGCCGGGTCGCCCGCGCGCAGCCACGCGGCGGACTCGGCCAGCTCATGGGCGGCGGCCTCCCACGCGCGGCGCACGGCGCTGGCCACGGCCATCAGCTCCGCGATGCAGCGGGTGAACACCTCCATGCCCACGGTGACTTCGTTGGCGCTGTCGCCGCAGGACAGGGCCAGCGCGCGCAGGTGGCCCAGGTCCTTGAGCAGTCCCTGCTCCAAGGCCGCGGCGGTGCCCAGCCGGGCCTGGGCGGCGCGCTGGAGCAGCTCCACGTCCTCGCAGAGCTGGCGCCAGGCCGCGTCGTCCCCGGCGGGGAAGCCGCCCCGGCGGCGCAGGCGCACACCCACGGCCTGCCACAGGTTGCAGAAGACAAGCACCTCCTCGACGCTGCGGCGCACGTGCGGCGGGATGTGGTCCAGGAAGTCCACCACGGAAGCGCGGGATTCACGGATGAACGCGTCACCCCGGGGGGTGGCCTCCACCACGCCGCGCGCGAGCTGGAGCACGCGCCAGGCCCACTGCAGGGCGCGCTCGGAGGTGGTGAAGAGCACCTCCAGGCCAGTGCCCAGGGCGCCCGCGGCGTAGCTGGTGTCGGCGGTCGTCGGGGAGGGAATGGAGGGAGTCCCCTCGACTTCGGCGCGCACGTCGGGCGGGCGGGAAGCCGGTGGCCCCGCGTCCTCGCTGTCGATGACGGTCCCGGGCCCGCGTGGCCCCGGCACCGTGTGCTCGCGCCCCATGTGATTCTTCGCCCTCGTTCGCCGGTGGAAGTCCCCTCCTTCCGACTATCGCACGCTCCCTGAAAGCCTCCAGGCCTGGATGCGGGGACGTGCGATGCACCACAAGGCGCCCATCCCCTCAACCCGGATGGGCACCTTGGGATGTCCGGCACCGCGCAACCCCTACGCTCAGTGCAGGGTCGGGTTCTTCTTCAGTGCACTGAGCCGCGCGTGCGTCTGCTTCTGCGAGGGCAGCAGCTGCTGACGGACGAAGGTGCGCGCCTCGCCGTGCAGCTTGTCCACGTCCCGGCTGTAGTCCTTCAGGCCGTGGTCCTCGCCCTCCTCCAGCGCGTCGATGGCGCGCTTCTCCCCCAGCAGGTCCGCGCCGGCCTGGACGACCTTGGCGAAGATGCCCCAGGGACCGGAGCCATCCGCGGGCTTTCCGCCCAGCTTCTCGATGCGCTCCTTGAGGGCCTCGACGCGCTTCTCGTGGTCGTGGAGGCAGGCCTCCACCTCCGTCTTCGCGACCTCGGTCTCGATGTGCTTCGAGGCGAGCCGGTAGGTCTCCACGGCGGAGATCTCACCCCGCAGGAAGGAGTTCAGCGTCTCGAGTTCAGCGGCGGCATTGGCCATGACGTCATCTCCTTGATTCGGATGGGTCGAAATCGTCTGGCGCAAAAGGTGGTGTGCCTTCCCGGCCCGGCAACGGGGGCTTGCTTCCCCGCTCCCACGGCAGGCGTCCGGAGAAGCGCCGCTGGGACGGCAGCCGTGGCAGACTCACCGGCGACATGTGGAACTGGGTTCACCAGCTCGCGGAGTGGGCACGAGAGGACACGCCGTTCGCCGTCGTGACGGTGACGGAGTGCAAGGGCAGCACGCCCGCGCCCCCTGGCGCGAAGCTGCTGGTGCGCGCGGACGGCACCTTCCACGGAACCATCGGCGGCGGCCACCTGGAGCAGCTCGTGCTTCAGGACGCCCGCGCGTGTCTGGCCCGGGGTGAGGCGCGCACGTTCCGCTATCCGCTGGGCGCGAAGCTGGGTCAGTGCTGTGGAGGAGTCGTGGACGTCTTCGTCGAGCCCGTCAACCACGGGCCCCAGCTGTACCTCTTCGGCGCCGGCCACGTGGGACAGGCGCTGTGCCGCATCCTGGAGGGCACCCCCTTTCGCGTGCACCTGGTGGACGAGCGCGCCGAGTGGATCCAGTCCCCGTTGGTGCCCGCGGGCGTGGTGCGTCACGAGGAGGCGTGGGACGACTTCGCGTCGCGCGCGGTCTGGGACGAGCAGCGCACCTACGTGGCGGTGATGACGCACCGGCACGACGTGGATCAGGACATCATCGCCTTCGCCATCCAGAAGCCGGCCCGCTACATCGGGCTCATCGGCAGTGACACGAAGTGGGCCCGCTTCCGGCAGAGGCTGGATGCGAAGGGGATGCCCGCCCGGCAGGTGGGCCGCGTCCAGTGCCCCATGGGGCTGCCCACCGGGGGAAAGTCACCGCAAGAGGTGGCCGTGAGCATCGCGGCCGGGCTGCTCCAGCTCCATCACGGGCTGGCCCAGGAAGCAGGCGCTCAGCCAGCGCCCGCGCCCCTGCTATCCTCGGGGGAATGAGCACCCCCTTCGAGTTCCGGCTCAACGGACAGACGGTCCAGGTTGACGACGCGTCGCCCAACACCACCCTGCTGGATTACCTGCGCGCGCGCGGCCTGACGGGCACGAAGCAGGGCTGCGCCGAGGGCGACTGCGGCGCCTGCACCGTGGCCATGGTGGACCGGGACGTGAGCGGCCAGAAGACGCTGCGCGCGTTCAACAGCTGCATCGCGCTGTTGCCCATGGTGGCCGGGCGCGAGCTCGTCACCGTGGAGGGCGTGGGCAGCCGCGCCGCGCCCCACCCCGTGCAGCAGGCCATGGTGAAGCACTACGGCTCGCAGTGCGGCTTCTGCACGCCGGGCTTCGTCGTCTCCATGGTGGAGGCGTACTGTCGCAAGGACGCGGGCTCTCCGGAGGCCATCGCGGATCAGCTCTGCGGCAACATCTGCCGCTGTACGGGCTACCGCCCCATCCGCGACGCGATGATGGACGCGCTCGCCACCCGCGACGCGAAGGGCGCCGGCCCCGGGCTTCCCGGCGTCTCGCTGGAGGGTGCGCCCTCCCCCACGCCGCCCCTGCGCTACGAGGCCCGCGACGGCCTGTTCCTGCGCCCCACCACGTGGGAGGACCTGCTCGCGCTGCGCGCCCTGCACCCGGAGGCGATGCTCGTGGCCGGCGCCACCGAGCTGGGCGTGGACATCACCAAGAAGTCCCGCCGCTACCCGTTCCTCATCTCGACGGAAGGCGTGGAGGCCCTGCGCGCCATGCGCCGCGAGGAGGACGGCTGGTACGTGGGCGGCGCCGCGTCGCTGGTGGACGTGGAGGACGCGCTGGGCCACGAGGTGCCGGAGCTGGCGAAGATGCTCAACGTCTTCGCCTCGCGGCAGATCCGCCACCGCGCCACGCTCACGGGCAACCTGGTGACGGCCTCGCCCATCGGGGACACGGCGCCGGTGCTGCTCGCGCTGGACGCCCGACTGGTGCTCGCGTCCGCGCGCGGCGAGCGGACGGTGGCGCTGTCTGACTTCTTCCTCGCCTACCGCAAGACGGCGCTCCAGCCGGACGAGGTGGTCCGCTTCGTCGTCATCCCCCACGCCCCGGCGAAGGACAGCGGGCTCACGCGCCACTCGGACAGCTTCAAGGTGTCCAAGCGCCGCGAGCTGGACATCAGCATCGTCGCTGCGGGCTTCTGCATCGAGACGGACGCGCTGGGCCTCGTGCGCACCGCGCGGCTGGGCTACGGCGGCGTCGCTGCCACGCCAGCGCGCGCGAAGCAGACGGAGGCCCAGCTCGTGGGACACCCGTGGAACGCGGAGGCCGTGGCCCGCGTGCGCGCCACGCTGGAGCGCGAGTTCACGCCGCTCACGGACCTGCGCGGCAGCGCGGAGTACCGGCGCGGGCTGGTGGTGTCGCTGCTGGAGAAGTTCGCGTCCGGCGTGCGCAGCCCCGCGCTGGACGGACGGCCCCGCTTCGCCCCGGGTGCTCCTTCCGCCACCGCGGACGCGGGCCGCGAGCTGCGCCATGAGAGCGCGCTGGGCCACGTGACGGGCAGCGCGCAATACGTGGACGACCTCGCACAGCGCCGGCCCATGCTGACGGTGTGGCCGGTGCTGTCGCCGCACGCGCACGCGCGCATCCTCCGCCGCGACGCCAGCGCCGCGCTGAAGGTGCCCGGCGTGGTGAAGGTGCTGCTCGCGGAGGACATCCCGGGCATGAACGACACGGGCCCCATCCGCCACGACGAACCGCTGCTCGCGAAGGACGAGGTGCTCTTCCACGCGCAGGTGGTGGCGCTCGTCGTCGGCGAGACGCCCGAGGCCTGCCGCGAGGGCGCCCGTCAGGTGGTGGTGGACTACGAGCCCCTGCCCGCGGTGCTCACGCTGGCCGAGGCACTGAAGCAGGAGAGCTTCCACACCGACCCGCACGTCATCCGCCGGGGCGACGTGGACAGCGCGCTCGCCTCCAGCCCGAACCGGCTGGCCGGTGAGCTGACGATGGGCGGCCAGGAGCACTTCTACCTGGAGACGCACGCGGCCTTCGCGGAGGTGGGCGAGGACGGCGACGTCACGGTGACGTCCTCCACGCAGCACCCGTCGGAGGTGCAGGCCATCATCTCGCACGTGCTGCACGTGCCGCGCAGCCGCGTGGTGGTGAAGGCGCCTCGCATGGGCGGCGGCTTCGGCGGCAAGGAGACGCAAGGCAACGCGCCCGCGGCGCTGGTGGCGCTGGCGGCGGTGCACACGGGCCGGCCGGTGAAGTGGATGCTGGACCGCGACGTGGACATGGTCGTCACGGGCAAGCGCCATCCGTTCCACGCGGCCTGGGAGGTGGGCTTCGACGCCACGGGCCGGCTGCTCGCGCTCAAGGCGGACCTCACGTCCAACGGCGGCTGGTCCCTGGACCTGTCCGAGTCCATCACCGACCGCGCCCTCTTCCACCTGGACAACGGCTACTACGTGCCGTCGGTGCGCTACACCGGCCGCGTGGCGAAGACGCACCTGGTCTCCAATACGGCATTCCGAGGCTTCGGCGGGCCGCAGGGCATGCTGGTGATGGAGGACATCCTCGCGCGCATCGCGAGCACCCTGGGCCTGGCCCCGGAGTCCGTGCGCCAGCGCAACCTCTACGACGGCGTGGGCGAGACCAACACCACGCACTACGGCCAGGAGCTGGAGGACAACCGGCTGCCGAAGCTGTGGAACGACCTGATGGAGTCTTCCGACTTCGCGAAGCGCCGCGCGGAGGTGGAGGCCTTCAACGCGTCCAGCCCCCGCATCAAGCGAGGACTGGCCATCACGCCGATGAAGTTCGGCATCTCCTTCACCGCCACCTTCCTCAACCAGGCGGGCGCGCTGGTGCACGTGTACCGCGACGGCTCCGTGCTGCTGTCGCACGGCGGCACGGAGATGGGCCAGGGGCTGCACACCAAGATTCAGGGCGTGGCCATGCGCGAACTGGGCCTGCCCGCGGAGCTGGTGCGCGTGGCGCACACGGCCACGGACAAGGTGCCCAACACGTCCGCGACGGCGGCCTCCAGTGGCTCGGACCTCAACGGCGCGGCGGTGCGCGAGGCCTGCATCCAGGTGCGCGAGCGGCTGGCCCCGGTGGCCGCGCGCATGCTGGTGCAGCGGCACGGGCAGGCGGTGTCGCCGGACGCGCTGGTGTTCGAGGACGGGCGCATCGCGGCGGCGGCGCGGCCGGACCAGGGGCTGCCCTTCGGGACCGTGGTGGAGGAGGCCTACCGCGACCGCGTGGGCCTGTCCGTCACGGGCTACTACCGCACGCCGGGCATCGGCTACGACCGGACCCTGGGCCGGGGCAAGCCGTTCCTCTACTTCTCCTACGGCGCGGCGGTGAGCGAGGTGGAGGTGGACGGCGACACGGGCATGAAGCGCGTGCTGCGCTCGGACCTGCTGGAGGACGTGGGTGATTCGCTCAACCCCGGCCTGGACCGGGGTCAGGTGGAAGGCGCCTTCGTGCAGGGCATGGGGTGGCTCACCGGCGAGGAGCTGAAGTGGGACGCGAACGGGCGGCTGCTCACGCACTCCGCCAGCACCTACGCGGTGCCCGCGTTCAGCGACGCGCCCATCGACCTGCGCGTGGCCTTGATGGAGCGGGCCGAGCAGAAGGGCACCATCCACGGCAGCAAGGCCGTGGGTGAGCCGCCGCTGATGCTGGCCCTGTCCGTGCGGGAGGCGCTGCGCGACGCGGTGGCCGCCTTCGGAGCGCCGGGCGGCGACGTGGACCTGCCCTCGCCCGCCACGCACGAGGCCCTCTTCCTGTCCATCCAGCGGCGCAAGGCGAGGGGTGCGGGGCTTCCGGTTCCGGACGAAACGCGCGAGGTGGCCTGAGGCGGGCGGCGGGTGCGGCAACATGCCACGGCATGGCCGCGCGGCCGGTGCGTTAGACGGGAGCACCTTCCAAGGATGATTCCCATGCGCTCCATGCTCCGCTCCCGCCTCCTCCTTCCGCTGGCCCTCGTGGGCGCGCTCGGCTGTGGAGAGGATGAACCCGAAGTCCTGACGGTGGACCTCCCCGTCGTCGCCCGCGTGGGCACGGAGGCGTTCGCGTGCGGCAAGACGTACACGAACGTCGGGACGACGGGGACGACGTACGAGCCCATGGACTTCCGCGTGTACGTGCACGACGTGCGGCTGGTGACACGTGAAGGCCAGGAGGTGCCCGTGACGCTGACCGAGGACGGCACGTGGCAGCACTCGGGCGTGGTGCTGCTGGACTTCGCGAACAAGGACGGGCTGTGCACGCAGGGAACGGAGGGCATGAACGCGTCCATCAAGGGCACGGCGCCCCAGGGTGACTACACGGGCCTGCGCTTCACGCTGGGCATCCCGGAGGACCTGAACCACGGCGACCCGACGACGCTGGGCAAGCCGATGGAGGACACGGGCCTGCACTGGAACTGGCAGAGCGGCTTCCTCTTCACGCGCATCGAGGGCCGCACGCAGGGCCTTCCCCAGCACGTCATGCACCTGGGCAGCACGGCCTGCGCGCCGCCGCCCGAGGGCCAGACGCAGGGCACCGCCGGGTGCGCGAACAACAACCGTCCGGAGTTCCAGTTGGACGGCTTCGACGTGACGAAGAACAAGGTGGTGATGGACCTGGGCACGCTCTTCGCGGGCTCCAACCTGGACGTGAACACGCCGAGCACGGCCGCGGGCTGCATGTCGTCCCCCACCGACGCGGACTGCGGGCCTTTCTTCGAGCGCCTGGGGCTGGCCTTCGGCGGCCAGGCGGCGAACCCGACCGCGCAGACCTTCATCCGGGCCGAGTAGCAGGAAGGACGTCCGACGTGGCACGACGACAAGGACAGGCGTGGAAAGCCCTGGCGACGGTGGCGTTGCTGGCCGCGGGCTGCGCGGATCCCTCGGGGCCCACCGAGGAGCCCGCGCCCTACGACTGGAAGCTGCCTGCGGGCTTCCCCAAGCCGCGCGTGCCGGCGGACAACCCCATGTCGGAGGCGAAGGTCCAACTGGGCCGGCGCCTCTTCTACGACAAGCGCCTGTCGTTGAACGGCACGCAGTCCTGCGGCTCCTGCCACGAACAGGCCCGGGCCTTCACGGACGGGCGCGTGCACGCGGTGGGCAGCACGGGACAGGCGCACCGCCGCAACGGGCAGGGGCTGGCGAACGTGGCGTACGCGACCAGCCTCACCTGGGCCAACTCCGCGCTCACCACGCTGGAGGCCCAGGCGCTGGTGCCGCTGTTCGGGCGGGAGCCGGTGGAGCTGGGCTTCGCGGATCAACAGGATGTGCTGCTGGAGCGGCTGCGCGCGGATCCGGACCTGACGGCCCGTTTCGCGGAGGCATTCCCGAACGAGTCCACGCCGGTGTCGCTGGCCACGCTCACGCGGGCGCTGTCCGCGTTCGAGCGGTCGATCATCTCCGGCACGTCGGCGTATGACCGCTATCTGTACGGCAAGCAGGTGGACGCGCTGAGTCCCGCGGCGAAGCGGGGCTTGCAGCTGTTCCTGTCCGAGCGCCTGGAGTGCGACCACTGCCACTCCGGCTTCAACTTCCAGGACGCGACCGTGCACGAGGCGACGGCGGAGCCGGTGCTGCCGTACCACAACACGGGGCTCTACAACGAGGATGGCCAGGGCGCGTATCCCGCCGGGGACACAGGCCTCTTCGAAATCACGTTCCGTCCAGAGGACATGGGGCGCTTCAAAGCGCCGTCGCTGCGCAACGTGGCCGTCACCGGACCGTACATGCACGACGGCAGCGTGGAGACGCTCTCCGACGTGTTGGACCACTACGCGGCGGGAGGCCGGACCAGGGCGGCGAATGGCGGACAGCCGAGCCCCCTGCAGAGCGCCTTCGTGCGAGGCTTCGAGCTGACGCCCGAGGAGAAAGCGAACGTCATCGCGTTCCTGGAGTCGCTCACGGACACGGCGTTCCTGACCGACCCGCGCTTCGCGGATCCCGCCACCGTGCCGTGAGCCGGTATCGTCATCGGCTGTGATTCAGCCATGGCGATTCCTCATGCGACGGTGGGCGGTGCTGGCCTGCATGGCCCTGCTCATCGCGGGCTGTGCTTCGTCACCGCCCCATGGAGGCACCTGGGGCTACGGCACGCCAGCGGCACGGTCCTCATGGCGGCCATGGGCTGGAGGGTCCCGGAAGGCCGCGGCTGAGTCCCCGGAGGACAAGGGATGGGCATGTGGCGGCCGCCCCCTGCCGCGAGGCTGGCCCGACCTGGAGCGCGGTGAGCAGCGCCTCGCGCCCTTCCTGGCCTGTGCCTCGCCCGCGGCCTTCGTGGCCATGCAGCGAGGGGTGGACATGCCCCGGCTGGTGGAGTCCCTCGATGACTGGGACGCCGTCCGGCTGGGGGCGTTGGGTCCGTTGGATGCGAAGGCCTCCGGCGTTCTCCAGCACAAGCGTGCGGCCTTCCTGGTCACCGCGGTCGAGAAGTACGGCCTGCCACGCGCGGAAGTGTTCGCCCTCTTCATCCTGCACACCAGCTTTGATGATGAACTGCGCGAGCTGGTCCAGCACCTGGCCCGCGACAAGCAGCTCGGCGAGACCCTGGGCGGCATGCCCGCCGTGCGCGAGGAGTTGCTGCGCCGGGGCTTGAAGGTCACGGCGCATCCGGAGCGGGAAGAGCAAGCCGGTGACGTCCTGCGGGGCCTGGGCCGTGCGGGGCGTGACGCGCTGTCCAGCACCGACGTGAGCGCGGGGGCCCGCTACGTGGAGTTCTCCGCGAAGCGTGCGCAATTGCCGCCGCCGTACCAGGAAGCGCTCGACGCGGTGGAGCGGGCCCTGATGGCGGGGCACTTCTCACCGGGCAACGTGGTGCGAGGCGGCTTCGATCACCTGACGTTCGGCGTCCCAATGGGCTTCTTCCACCTGCTCGCGGGAACGGCGCAGGGAGCGTCGTCCCTGGCGAAGGGCCGGTACGAACAGGCCACGCGAGAGCTGGCGCCCGCCGCGCTCATGGTGGCGCTGTACGCGGGAGGCAAAGGCGCACGGGCCTTGAGAGGAGAACGGCCCGCCTTCGACGTGGAAGCGCTCAAGGCGGCGGTGGAGAGGCTGGAAGAGCAGCTCGGAGTGAACGCCACGCGGGAGCTGCTGCGTCAGCTTCGAGCGAGCCGGGAAGGCGCCCTCCTCGCCGCCGAGTGGGGAGAAACCGGAGCGCTGGCGCTGTACGAGGCCCGAGGAAACCCGGCGAAGGCCCAGGCCCTGCTGGCGGAGGCAAGCCGCGAACGCCCGGGTACCGCACAGAAGAGTACCGGCAGTGGCATGCAGTCGAAGGACTTCGCGGGGGTACCACCAGAGGTCCTGGAAGCCCGGCTCGCGCAGGTGGAGTGGGAGTCCACGGGTCCCCGCCTGTCCCGCGATGTGTCCTTCCTGAAGGAACATCCACCCGAGCGGGATGCACCGCCGGGAGCTGAAGGGCACCCGCTCTGGACGGAGTACGTGAGTTATCGCGAGGCCCGGCTCGCGGAACTGGAACAGGGCATACCCGCGAAGGGGCCCCTGCGCTGGGAGGGATACCTGGACCTGCGCGGACAGTTCATCCGCGGGCTGCTGTTCGAACGAGACATGGTCGCCCGGCTCCGGGCAGACGCGGCCCTGCCCCGGGCACAGCGTCAGTGGCTCCGAGACTTCGATCAGCCGCGAATCGAAACGCACGTGGGCATGACGAAATCGGACCTGCGCTTCGCTGACGTGCTGGTCATCGAAACGAAGCCACCGTCCGGGCAACCGCCACGCATGGAAACCATCAGCTTCAAGAGCCGCGACCTGCGTCTGCTCAACGAGGAAGCATTGAAGGCCCAGATGGGAGCGGACGCGCGTGCGGCTCTTCGGTATTACGGCGAGACCGTGAACGTCCGAAGACCTGGCCTGGAAGGACTGGCACGTATCCGCAGAGTGCGCCTTATCTATGAGGGTGGTGCCCTCAAGCCTCAAGGCTCGGACAGCCTGAAGGGAGTCCTGGCGCAAGTCCGGGACGCGGTCGAAGGTGTGGAGGTCCAGATTCAATGACCGTGCAAGGCAGACCCAGACTCATGGCGGACGATTACCTGCGCCTCTCATTTGATGGAGCCTGCAATACGCCCGGCGTCCTCGAGAGAGAATTAGCGCCATTCCTGGAAGCACTCGAATCAGGTGCTGGGGAGTGGATGCCAGACATCGTCAAAGGGGTGCGGCGCCGCAAATACACACGAGAAGCCGTCGCCAAGGGGCTAGCCGAATCGCGCCAGGAAAGAACGACATCCGTGGGGCTCTACCGCACAACGGGGCCCGACCTGGACACGTCACTCCACCTTCGATTTCCGCCACTACGACCCAGCCTGCGATTTTCGCTCACGGTCAATCCGCTCGACCTCTTCGCGCGGGAATCGAGCTGTAAGGAACTCGTGGAGATGGTCCGGGCTTGGGCCATCCACTATCCCACCACCCACGCTTCAGCCCACAGCGTGGCGGACAGGGAACTGGCGGACTTCCCCAATTTCGGCCGTGACGACGAGACGACCTACCGGAACGGCTTCGACAAAATCTACGAAGTCTGCTGGCTCAACGTCTTCGGCGCGAAGCTCGTGGAGACCGTCGGCCGCGAGCGCATGCGCACCACGCCCGCCCACCGCGTCGAAGAGCTCCCCGACGGCTCCGTCCTCCTCGTCACCTGGCCCACCGCCGCGGACTTCGCCAGCGAGGCCGCCCGCGTCGCCCAGGCCCGCGCATGGGTCCATCTCCGGCCGGACCTCGACTTCGACACGGTGATGGCCACCCTCCGCGAACGGAGTGCGACCCTCGCCCCCGTCGAACCCCGCTTCGCTCCGGACATCGCCGCGCTGCTCTCACGTCTCCCCGAATACGCATCCCTGGCCCAACGCCAGCGGCGCATCGCGGAGCTCAACGCCTACGTCCCACCAGAGCCGGACGAGTGGCTCCCGCTGAACGCAGCCCTGCCTTCAGACGTGGCCGACCCGAAAGCAGCCCTCGATCAGTACGCGTACTTCGCGGAACGCCTCGTGGCGCTGCTCCACACGCCGGTGCCCTCCGTCTTCAAGGGGTCCCCCGAATCCCTGACGGACATCGACGTCCACTTCTGGAAGGAGACCTTCCCGGACATCTTCGAGCGGCACAACATCGATGCCATCGCGGTCCCCGCTGTCGGGGCCTACCTGGGCGAAGTGCTGGTCAAACACCTGGGCGGACAATGGCTTCCACGCAAGCAATGGATGGAAGCCCAGGTCCGAGTCGGTGACCGCGTGTGGCTCCCCTTCGCCCGAGCCCACCGCTACATGCGGTCCACCCAGGCGCTGCTGGACCACTCCCTCACCCAGCTCTACCGCGTCGCGGAACGCCACGCCCGCTACTGAACCGGCGGCTTGAGGTCGTCCGGCAACCGCTCCAGCGGCGGACGCTCCAACGCTCCCGGCCGCTCCACACCGGAGGCCGTGCCCGCATCACTCTGCCCCGTGGGCGACGGCGAGGGCTTGTCCGAACAGCCAGCAAGAACACCGATACACAACACGAAGAGCCAGTGGCGCATGGTCGCTCCTAGTACTTCACCCAGATGACCGTGCCCGGATGGATCTGCGTGAGCGCGGTGACACCGGGCTCCCTCTCGATGAGCGCTTGCGTGACGGGGTTGAAGCTGTACGCCTGCGTCCCGGACCACACGATGAGCGCGTCCTTGAACACGGTCAGGTCGTGCACGTGCTCCGCCACCGTGTACTGGTTCCAGCCCGGCAACCGCGATGGCAGCAGGTAGAGCGACGGCGCCGGGTTCTCCGAAGCCCCCGTGCCCGCATCCCCGTCGTGGCTGTGTTCGCCGCCCGCCGTGCTCGTCCACTCCACCACCGTCAGCGCGCCGCCTTGCGTGCTACACGTCTGCGTCGTGGGGAAGAACAGCGGGGTGAACGGCTTCGAGGGCAGCTTCATGCGCAGCCCCAGGTGGAAGAAGTGCGTGTCCGCCGCCTTCACGCTGCCCGGAGGCCGGGTCCACGTCACCGCCGTCACGTTGCCGGAGGCGTCCTTCTCCACCTCGGCCGTGCCGAACACGGAGTCCAACGGGCGCACGTTCGTCACGCCCTCCGGAATCTGGACCCGCATCTTGTACGTGTCCGCGCCGTCACAGCCGTGGCTCACCGTGATGTCCGCTTCGAAGGTCGCCCCGGCATACGGAGGCGTGGCCCCCGCCACCGCGGCGTGCGCGAAGGCGGACGAGGACAGCAGCGAACCCGCGACGACACACAGCGGCCCCAGGGCAGACTTCATCGGGTGACTCCGGGAAGAAAGGAGCATCCCGGATAGCAGCCCCCCGGGGTGTGAACGCTGCGGTCATTTGTCGCAGCGTCCGCACCGGACATCCTCACGGCAGCGCGATGCGCCCCGGAGCGTTCTGGGTGCCCTGCTCGGTGTGGCAGCTGTTGCAGTCCCCGTTGCTCTGCGGCGTGGCCATCCTCCGCGACGTGCCATCCGGCCCCACCAGCCGCGCCCGGTACGGCATCGGGAAGGGCGGCTGGAGCGTCGTGGACATGAAGTTGCCCGCGGAGTTCGGCACCAGCGTGAGCCGCACCTGATCCTCCAGGTCCAAAATCTCCACCCTCACGTTCGACGGCTCCACCAGCCGGGCATCACACCCGTCCGCCTCGTGGAGCGCCGGGAACACCGTGCCCATGAAGAAGTACGCCACGGAGGGCGCCTGCCGCAGGTGGCAGTTCCGGCAGGCGTAGCCAGGCGCCATGGTGGCCCCGGTGCCGCTCGCCTCGGTCCAAAGGCTTCCGCTCGCGCACGTCGTCGGCTCGGGCCCCGGCTCCACGCCCGCACCCGCGTCCAGATCCAGCACCACCGCCATTCCCGGCTCCGCGGAACACCCCAGCGCTCCGCACAAGAACAGCGCCTTCCACGTCCACCGCGTCACGTCGCGACTCCATCCCGGCATGGCGCTCATGCTCCCGAGCGGCGTCTACCACGCACGCCATGTGTCCCCCCGTGCGGCAAGAACGCGCAGGGACGTGTCGGACCCACCCCGTATCCTCCTCAAACACTCAACAGACGAATCCAAGGAATCCTATTTTCACTGACAATTCAAAGACACAGACAGGTCCGGGGCAATTCCGCCGTGGCAAGACGCTCGCGGGGAGGCGGACCCATACACTCCGCGTGTTCCCGTCGCATGATCCGATGTGTCACGTTTACACGGACACCCCGCGCACTATCCCGTGAACAAGGGAGGTCCCCGGGTTTCCGACCTTGGGGGTCATTTGAATGTCCCTCCGTTCGCGCGATGAAGTGGCTCACGGCCCAGACGCCCTCCGAATTCCGTTCTCATGAAACTCGCACCCCACCCCGCCCCTGATT